>JACNJM010000233.1 GCA_014382605.1 Anaerolineae bacterium | reverse complement strand
TGGGACTTGTCAACGGTGATATTCTTGTGCTGGCCCAGAAGATTGTTTCCAAAGCCGAAGGGCGCATGGTGGATTTATCAACCGTTGAACCTTCACAAACTGCACAAGAATTGGCCACAGAAACCCACAAAGACCCGCGTGTCGTTGAGTTAGTTCTGCAAGAGAGCCGCGAAATCGTGCGCAAACGCCCCGGCCTGATCATTGTTGAGCACAACTTGGGTTTCGTCTGCGCCAACGCTGGAATCGACCATTCAAACGTGAGTCCTGGGACCTCCGAAGTCTCCAAAGACCTCGGAGGTCTGAATATGGTGAGAGCCGATGACTACGCCCTACTGCTCCCCAAAGACCCCTCGGCCTCTGCTGCCGATTTGCGAAAGAAACTATACGCGGGTAGCGGTACACAGATTGGCGTGCTCATTATCGACTCGCACGGACGTGCCTGGCGTATGGGCACCGTCGGCATGGCGATTGGCCTGTCTGGTATCCCTGGCGTGGAAGACCTGCGCGGGCAACCTGATCTGTTTGGGCGTACGCTGCAAGTCACGCAGGTAGGTGTGGCCGACGAGTTAGCTGCCGCGACATCCCTGATGATGGGGCAGGCTGCCGAAAGCACTCCCGTTGTGCATGTGCGCGGCTTCCCTTATCCGCTGCGAGAAGGTGATTTGGGTGAATTATTGCGCCCGAAAGCCGAAGATTTATTTCGATGAAACAGCGTAAAAAATTACCATAAAGGACACCAGGCATTGCACGAAGAACACCGAGTTTTTCGTTTTTTCTTCGTGATCTTGGTGTTCCTTTGTGCCCTTTGTGTAAAAAAACAAGGAGTGCCCCAGTGAAAAATATTCCCGAAGAATATCACGACCTGTTGCACGACGACCGCAAAGCCTTTGCCGTACTCGCCACCGTCATGGATGATGGCTCGCCACAGGCTACCCCGGTTTGGTTTAGCTACGATGGAGAGCATATCCTGCTTAATTCAGTAAAAGGCCGCATCAAAGACCGCAATATGCGCGCCCGCCCGCAAATTGCGCTGACAATCTTCGACCCCGCCGATATGTACCGTTTTGTACAGGTGCGCGGCCGTGTGGTTGAGATGATCGAAGCAGGCGGTTGGGATCATATCCATTACCTGGCGCAAACCTATATGGGTGTGGCGCGCTGGGAACACGGCTCGCCCGATGATGTGCGCGTAATTTACAAAGTAGCTGCCGAATAGCATGAACGAAGCCCACCGCTTTCTGCGCTCGCGTCGCTCGGTACGCCGCTTTACGTCGCAGCCTGTGGCGCGCGATACACTGTTCTGCATTCTCGAGACGGCCACCTATGCCCCCTCGGCGCATCATCGCCAGCATTGGCGCTTTGTGGTGCTGGAAACCTCCGAAGCGAAAACTCGTCTGGCGGATGCGATGGGCGCAGAATTTGAGCGCGATCTGACCGATGACGGACTGAATCTCGCAGACGTGCACGCGCAGGTGGCGCGGTCTCGCAATCGAATTTTAGGCGCACCGGTTGCAATTGTCTTATGTTTTGACTCCTCCGCTGGTGATGATTATGCGGATGAAACTCGTCAGCGTGCAGAATGGCTGATGGGCGCGCAGAGTGTCGCTCTGGCTGGATTACAGTTCTTACAGGCAGTTCACGCCGAGGACCTGGGTGGGGTGTGGACCTGTGGGCCTTTATTTGCCCCCGAAGCGGTACGCCGCGCCCTGAAGATTCCATCCCGATGGGAGCCGCAAGCCCTGATATTGATCGGCCACCCCGCACAAATTCCCGCGCCGCGGCCGCGCAAACCGGTTGAAGAAGTGACGGTGTTTTTATGAAAGTTGTTGCCCTTGCTGGCGGCGTCGGCGGCGCAAAGCTGGCCGATGGATTGGCACAGGTGCTGCCCCCCGAAGACCTGACTATCGTCGTCAACACCGGCGATGATTTCGAGCATTGGGGCTTGAAAATCTGCCCCGATCTCGATACGGTTTGCTACACTTTGGCAGGTTTAGCGAATCCAGAAACCGGCTGGGGCCGCGTTGACGAAAGCTGGCAGGTCTTTGATAGCGTCACCGCCCTCGGCGGCGCAGATTGGTTCCGCATAGGCGATCGCGATCTGGGCACGCATATCGAACGCACGCGGCGACTGAACGCCGGGGAGACTCTAGGCGCAGTGACGGCTGCTTTCTGCCGCGCTTGGGGCGTTGGTCCGCGCGTCTTGCCGATGAGCGATGACCCCATCCCGACGATGGTCAACACCGATGTGGGCGTGCTGCCATTTCAGGAGTATTTTGTGCATCAACGCTGCGAGCCGTGTGTTAGCGGCTTCCGCTTCGAGGGTGTCGAGCAAGCCGAACCCGCCCCTGGGGCGTTGGAAGCCATCGAGAATGCCGATGCGATTATTTTTTGCCCGTCTAACCCCTGGGTGAGTATTGCCCCCATTTTGGCTGTGCCCACACTGAGGTCTGCCCTTGCCCCTCCCCCGACGGCTGACGCCGCCGCCCCCTCCCCTCTCCCCAAATTGGGAGAGGGGAGGCCCCCAGGGGGTAGGGTGAGGGTCGCCGCGGTTTCCCCCATCATCGCTGGTCAGGCGCTCAAAGGCCCGGCTGCTAAAATGTACACCGAACTGGGTATTCAGCCCTCGGCGCTGGCTGTGGCGCAACATTATCTGGATTTGCTTTCGGGTTTTGTCTTGGATACGCTCGATCAGCAGCAAGCGGCGGCGATCCGCGCTTTGGGCATGAATGCGTTAGCCACGGATACGGTGATGAAAATAAAAGATGATTGTAAGCGTTTAGCAGAGGAAGTTCTTCAGTTTTTGAATAAGTGACTTTTGATACAATTGCAGCAAGGAAAGTTCAGGAAAGGATACTAATCACTCGATGACACTTTGGGCAATTGTCCCCGTAAAACCGCTCCGCCGTGGAAAATCGCGACTTTCCGCGGTGTTTTCAGAAGATGAGCGCACAGACTTGAACCGTTATTTATTGGAAAACACCGTCCGCACGTTAAAAAAAATCCCCGATATTGAACATGTTTTGGTGGTTAGCCGGGACCCGAGGGCTTTGGCAGTGGCGCGAGATTTGGGCGCTCGCACAGTTCAGGAGAATGGGCAGCCGCATCTGAATGTGGCGCTCACGCGTGCAACTGTTGTGGCAAAAACTTATGCCACGCGTGGTGTGTTGATTTTACCCTCCGATTTGCCGTTGGTTACCGAAGAAGATATTCAGGTGATGCTCGATCGGGCTATTGATCCCCCGGTTGTTGTGTTGGCTCCTGATAGGCACAGGCGGGGCACGAATGCCTTGCTGGTGTGCCCAGTCGGGTTGATTGAGTATCACTATGGTGAAGATTCGTTTGAAAAACACTGTGCGCTGGCGCGTGAAAAAGGCGCTCGCGTTGAAGTTTGTGAACTTCCCTCGCTAACGCTGGATTTAGATCGCCCGGAAGACCTGGTTTTACTGGAAGAACGTTTGGACATCAAAATAGACTAACTTTTTTGGAGGCTGATGATGTTAGACCGTGTAGCTTTGTACTTGCAAGATTCCCATGATTTGCGCGATGGTTTGGACTACGTGAGATACGCCGAAGAGCGCGGCTTCGAGGCTGTTTGGCAAGCGGAATCGCGGCTCGTGCGTGACGCGATTGTCCCCATGGCCGCTTACGCCGCGGTGACCGAGAAGATTAAAGTTGGCTCCGGCGTACTCAACAACTGGACGCGCAATGTTGGTTTGTTAGCGGCGACTTTCCTCACGCTGGATGACCTGGCTCCTGATCGGACGATCTTGGGCATTGGCGCCTGGTGGGATCCGCTGGCGCAGAATGTAGGTATTACCCGCCGCAAACCGTTGCTGGCAATGCGCGAAACCGTTGAAGTTGTACGGCGTTTGCTGGCAATGGAGCGGGTGACATTCCACGGGGAATTCCACCATGTAGATGGCATTGAACTGGATGTGGTGCATGGTCGCCGCGAGCCGCGCAATGTGCCGATTATGATTGGCGCCACCGGCCCCAAGATGATGGAATTGACCGGTGAAATCGCCGATGGCGCGGTGTTGAACTATTGTGTAGAGCCTGCCTACAATATTCAGGCGATGGAATTGCTCGAAAAAGGGGCCAAGAAAGCTGGCCGTTCTGTTGACGATATTGACCGCCCGCAGTTGATCGTTTGCTCGGTGGATCACGATCATGATAAAGCGATTGAAACCAGCAAAATGCTGCTTTGCCAATACATGGCGCAGCAACCGCATATTGCCAAGGCTTCCGGTGTTTCGGATGATGTAGTTGCCGAGATTCAATCCATTTTGGGTTGGCCCGCCACCCACGAACAAATTGAAAGCGCCAAGCACTTCGTTCCGGATGATTTGGTGCATCGCATTACCGCCTCCGGTACGCCCGATGAGGCCCGCGCCAAAGTGCAGGAATATGTGGATAATGGCGCTACCTGCCCGATTCTGTACCCGGTAGGCGGCGATTTCAAGCTGCTGATTGATACCTTCGCCACCAAATGATCAAACAGCCCAACTCGAAGAATTGTTTCGTCTGTGGCTTAGAAAATGAACACGGTCTGCATTTGAAGTTTTTTGAAACGGCTCCGGGCGAAATTTGCGTTGACTATATCGTCCCGGAGCATTTTCAGGGCTATCCCGGCGTTGTGCATGGCGGCATTGTCGCATCTTTGGTGGATGAGGTTTTGGGCCGTGTCCACATGGGTAGTGACCCCGAAAACCCGCGTTTTATGTATACGGCCAAACTCACTGTGCAGTACCGAAAAAATGTACCCATCGGAGAACCGATTAAAATTGTCGGTTATGCCGGAGAGAGCAAGCGCCGCACGGCCAAATCGACCGCTAAAATCTTCAACGCCGCAGGCGATATATTAGCCGAGGCTGAAGCTGTTTTGGTGAATGTGCCCGCCGAAAAATTGGGTGATGTTGATCTGGAAGCTCTCGGCTGGAAAATATACCCCGACTGATAAACCGAATGGAACGAATATGATTATAGAATATCATCGTCCTGAAACAATTGAAGCCGCGCTGGTTTTATTGGCGCGCAAAGAGCCGCGCACGCTCCCGCTGGGGGGTGGATCGGTACTCAATCAGCCATCAGATATTCCGGTGGCCGTAGTAGATGTGCAATCCCTGGGGCTGAATCAGATCGCCGCGCGCGGCAACAAGCTCGAAATTGGAGCCGCGGCCACCTTACAGGCGTTGTTAGATACCCCGGAAACGCCACTCGCACTCAAAGACGCCATCCGGCACGAGGCTGCCTATAATCTGCGTAATATGGCAACCGCGGCTGGTACGCTTGTGGCTGCCGATGGGCGCTCGCCTTTTGCTACAGTGATGCTGGCGTTGGGCGCGGAGCTGGTCTTCGCCATTGAACGTACACTGGCGCTGGGTGAATTTCTACCCTTGCGCGCGAATGCTTCAGCAAGTGAACTGATTACGAAAATCTCCATTCCCCTGAATATAAAGCTTTCCTACCAATATGTCGCCCGCACCCCGGCAGATTTACCGATTGTGTGTGCCGCCGCGGCGCAATGGTCTTCAGGCCGTACCCGGCTAGTCTTGGGTGGATTTGGAAACTCCCCATTACTGGCGCTGGATGGTCCCAACGCCCTCGGCGCGCCCATCGCGGCGCGGGATGCGTACAGCGAAGCTGGCGATCAGTGGGCATCGGCGGCCTATCGCAGCGACGTGGCTGAAACTCTGGCGAAGCGTGCCATTCAGGCTTTTGGTGCTTCGGATAAAAAAGAACAAAATTAACGCAAAGACGCGGAGACGCAGAAATCGGATCGATTTTCGTTGCGCCTTTGCGTTTTTCTAGTAGCAGGAGACTGCGCGTATGAAAATCAACTTACACATCAACGGCATTGACCATCCTCTTGAAATTCTCCCCGGCGACAGCCTGCTCAAGGCATTGCGCGGCCTGGGGCTTCACAGCGTCAAATTTGGCGACGAACAGGGACTGACCGGCTCAGACACGGTGCTGCTCGATGGCCGTCCGATCAACGCGGGGGTCTATCTCGCCGCACAGGCTGAGGGTCACAAAATCGCTACGCTGGAAGCCCTCGGCGAACACCCCGATCAGGGCTGGAAGAAAACCGATGGCCTGCACCCCTTGCAGCACTCGTTTATTGAAACCGGCGCCATTCAGTGTGGATACTGCACCCCGGCGCAAATCTTGGCCGCCAAAGACCTTGTCGAGCGAAAACCGAATCCCACCGAAGCCGAAGTGCGCGAGGCTCTCTCCGGGGTTTTGTGCCGTTGCACCGGATACAAGAAACCTGTCCAGGCGGTGATGCGTGCCGCGGCAATTTTGCGCGGTGAAGATGTTGAGCCGATTGACACGCCCGCGCCGATCCCCGCGCCCCAGGAGTGGTTGCCTGCTCACGAAGATGGCGCAGCGCCTGCTCCTTTTGGGGGTGATCCTGGTATTCCCCAGGTGGATACGCGCACGCGCGTGATGCCGCAAATCACGATTGCCCCCCAAGAAGCAGAACTCCGCATTGTCGGCAAACCCGAACCCAAAGTGGACGCCGTTAAGCTCGCGCAAGGCAAACCGGCCTTTGCCGCCGATGTGGAGATGCGCGGCATGTTATATGCCAGGGTATTGACGAGTCCGCACGCCCATGCGCGCATCAAAGCGATTGATGCCAGTGCAGCGCGCCAATTGCCCGGCGTGGCTGCCGTGTTGACGCATACGGATATTCCGCGCGTGGTTTATTCCACCGCCGGGCAGTCGCATCCTATCCCGGGGCCACTGGATTGCTTTTCGCTGGATACCAAAGTTCGTTTCGTTGGCGACAGAGTCGCCTTTGTTGCTGCGGAAACCCCCGAGATCGCCGATCACGCCCTGAGTTTAATTCAGGTGGACTATGAAGTTCTCGAACCGCTGCTGGATACACGCCAATCCATGCAGCCCGGCGCGCCCATCCTCCACGATGAACCCGATTATGTGAACTTCGCCGATTCGGACCCCTCCAAAAATTTGGCGGCGGAAATTCGCATTGATATTGGCGATCTGGAAAAGGGTTTTGCCGAAGCGGATCGAATTTTTGAAGCCGAATACGAAGTCTCCAAAGTTCAGCAGGCGCATATTGAGCCGCACGTGGTTGTGACCTATTGGGACGAAGACGACCGGCTGGTAGTGCGCACGAGTACACAGGTGCCTTTCCATGTGCGCCGCATGTTGGCCCCGGTGTTGGGGCTGCCGATCAAGCGCATCCGTGTGATTAAACCGCGCGTTGGGGGCGGATTTGGGGGCAAGCAGGAAATGTTGGGCGAAGATATTGCCGGACATCTGACCATTGCTACCGGGCGGCCTGTGCTCTATGAATATACGCGTGAAGAAGAATTTATTGCCTCACGCTCGCGGCACCCCATGCGGATTACGATGAAAACCGGCGTCAAGAACGATGGCACCATTACCGCCAATGCCATGTATGCGCTCAGCGACACCGGCGCTAACGGGGCGCACGCCCTGACTGTGACCGGTAATACGGGCCACAAAGCGATGGCGTTGTACGTGGGCGACGGTGAATATCGCAAGACACCCAATATTCAATTTAATGCCGATATTGTCTATACCAATCATCCCCCCAGTGGAGCCTACCGCGGCTATGGCGTTCCGCAAGGTTTTTGGGCGGTAGAACGCCATATGGACAAGATTATCGATGCGATGGGCTTTGACCCGATTGAATTCCGTCTGAAGAATGCTTTGCGCGCTGGCGAATTGCACCCCTTCAGCACTGCCTGGAGCGAGGGGCGCGAACCCCGCCCGGAGACGATTGAAACCAATGGCTTGGAAGAGTGTGTGCGTCAGGGCAAAGCCGCCGTTGGCTGGGATCAGAAGTATGGCAATCCTGAGTGGCAGGCGATTCCAGGCAAACCGCATCTGCGCCGCGGTATCGGCGTGGCGATGATGATGCAAGGTACGGCTATTCCGTATCTGGATATGGGCGGAGCCAGCATCAAAATGAATGATGATGGCTCTTTCAACCTGCTGATTGGGGCAACGGACCTGGGCACTGGCTCGGATACCGTGCTGGGGCAGATGGCTGCCGAAGTGCTGGGCTGTTCTCTGGACGATATGATTGTCTATTCCTCGGATACCGATTTCACACCTTTTGATGTTGGCGCGTACGCGTCTTCAACAACCTATATTTCGGGCGCGGCGGTGGTCAACGCCGCAAAAAAAGTTGCAGAACGGATTAGGATTCGAGCTGCTGGAATGTTTAGTCAGCGTCAAGATGTCAGCTCGTCAGGACGTCAAGAGGCTTTGACGTTTAACGCAGGAGATATTCAACTTTCAAACCGGCAAGCCATAGCCCCCGATGGCAGGACGCTTACATTGTCTGAAATCGCCCTACACACGCTGCACGCCGAAGACCAGGAGCAGATTATGGCGGTTGGCTCGTATTACTCACCGGTCGCGCCACCTCCCTTTGCCGCACAATTTGCTGAAGTGACTGTAGACATGGAGACTGGTCAGATCGTGGTCGATAAACTGGTTATGGCAGTTGATTCGGGTGTAATTGTTAACCCGATTACGGCCTCCGGTCAAATTGAAGGCGGCATGGTGCAGGCGTTGGGATATGCAGTTTGCGAAGAAATGGTGTATGATGCAAGCGGCCAGCCGCGCGAGCGCGATTTTCGTGATTACCATATTTTTATGGCGCACGAAATGCCTGAGCTGGAAACTATCTTTGTTGAAACCTACGAACCGAGTCATCCCTTCGGGATCAAGGCAGTCGCAGAAATCCCGCTGGATGGCGTGGCCCCCGCTGTTGGGAATGCTGTTTTCAACGCCGCCGCCGTGCATATCGACGCTAACCCGATCACCCCGGAGAAAATCTGGCGCGGGTTGAAAGAAAAATAACTGGCCAGACGTCAGGACGTCGTGACGCCTTGATACTCAACGTGGTTCGCGCAGCAGGAGAACTCTCTATGAACAATCGCACCTATGTTATTGGGCACGTCAATCCGGATACGGATTCGATTGCTTCGGCAATGGGATATGCCTGGTTGTTACGCGAGCGCGATGAAATTGATGCCATTGCAGCGCGGGCTGGCTCCATGAATCCGCAAACACACTGGGTTTTAGATCGCCTAAGCCTGGAAGCTCCGCTGCTGCTGCCAGATGCCTCGCCGCGCTTCAAGAACGTGGCTCGCCGTATGGATACAGCTTTGCCAGACAGTCCATTGAGAGATGCCTGGGGAATCGCCAATCGCACTGGCGGTGTTGCGGCGATTATCAACAGCGATGGCACACCCTATGGCCTGCTGACGGGCCTCACCCTATTCTCGTTTTTTGAAGAATATGTTGGCCCGCACCCCAATCGACAAGAAATGCGCATTTCAGATTTGCTGGATGTGCCTTGTCATGAAGCCACCGATACTGGCGTGCCGCGCTTCCCGGCGAATGCCCGCATTCGCGATGCGTTGCCGCGTATCTTCCGCGAGGAGCGCAATAACTTCCTGGTGACGGATGAAAATGGTTTATATGTTGGTGTTTGTCGCCAGCGCGATTTACTCAATCCACCGCGCCTGCGCGTTGTTTTGGTGGATCATAATGAGGCTGAACAAGCGCTTGGTGCCCTGGATGAAGCTGATTTGGTTGAAATCATTGATCATCATCGCCTGGGGAATCCGCCCACCCGCGAGCCGATTCGTTTTACGGTGGATGTGGTGGGCAGCACCAGCACCCTGGTCACCGAGCGCATCGAGGAGGCCGGGTTGAGTGCGCCGCCCGAAATAGCCGGTGTGCTGTTGGCTGGGCTGATTTCGGATACGTTGATCTTGACATCGCCGACCACCACCGAGCGAGATCAGCGTGCCGCCGAGCGCCTTGGGCGTTGGGCTTTTTCCTGGGGGAGTCCCCTCAAAGATGAGGATATGAACTCCTATGGAAAACTCGTTTTGGAATCCGGGGCCGGCCTCTCGACGCGCGATCCAGAAGAAATTGTAAGCGGCGATATGAAAACCTATGAGACCACCGCGTATAAATTCTCGGTTTCTCAAGCTGAAGTGACCGATTTAATGCAACTCAACAAACATTTGGAGTCGCTTTCAAACGCACTGGATCAGTTACGAATTGCCCGCGCTTTAGATTTTTCGCTTCTCATGGTTACCGATGTGGTGCGTGGCTCCAGTCGAATTTTGCTGAGTAATCCGCCCCCCATACTGGATGATTTGCCTTACCCGCGGCAAGATGACGGTACGCGCCATGCCAAAGGTGTGGTCTCGCGTAAGAAACAACTATTGCCCGCGGTTTTGGGTTTGTTAGGCAGTTGATGCTTAAAGAGACGTCAATGACGAATATTTTTCAGGCTTTAGCCCAATTGGAAGAACGCGCTGAAACTGGCGCATTGTGTACGATTGTTGAGACTCAAGGCTCCACGCCGCGCAACGCAGGTAGTAAAATGCTGGTTTATCCCGATGGGCAATTTGTGGGTACGGTTGGCGGCGGCGAGTTGGAACAACGCGTAATCGCCGAAGCATTGGCCGCGTTAGATGTTGGTGTGCCGCGCAAGCTTTCGTATCAGATGAACGACCCCGCTCAGGGCGACCCCGGTTTATGCGGCGGGCAGTTAGAAGTTTTTATCGACCCGCTTATTCCCAAACCCAAATTAGTTGTGATCGGCGGGGGGCATGTTGGCAAAGCTGTAGTACATTTAGCGGTCTGGCTGGGCTTTCATGTGATTGTCAGCGATGATCGCCCGGAATTTTGCACCCCAAAGGCCGTTCCAGGCGCACATGCCTATGTGGCCTGCCCGATGACAGAACTGGCTCAACAGGTGGCGCTCAACGCCTGGACGTATATCGTTCTGACCACGCGTGGCGCGGATGTCGATGCTGCCGGGTTGCCCGCGCTCTTGGAGCGTGAAGCCGCATATATTGGTGTGATCGGTTCGCGCCGCCGCTGGGCGACGACGAAAAAACTATTGTCCGCAGCCGGTGTCTCGGATGCGCAAATTGACCGCATCCATTCCCCGATTGGCCTGGAACTGAACGCCGAAACCCCTGAAGAAATCGCCGTCAGCATTTTGGCGCAAATTATTATGCAGCGCCGGGGTGGTGATGGCGCTGTGATGTCGGTTAAATAAACGTAATATAATGAGTCGTGCTGAGGCAGAGCCGAAGCATCTGGCGCAGCGTATACATTACGCGTAGAAGTGGAGCAGCTATGTGGCAAAAATATATCAATGCTACGAACGTAGAAGAAGTTCTTAAAGTTCTCGCTGAATATGGCGAAAAAGCACGCATTGTCGCGGGGGCCACCGATTTGATTCTGGAAATTGAGCGTGGCATTCGTAAGGGTATCGAGGTTGTGATCGATATAACCCGCATCCCGAAATTGGATCAGATCGTGCTGGATGAAGCCGACTGGATTCACCTGGGGCCGATGGTCACGCACAATCACTGCGTGAGTTCAAAATTGGTGCGCGAGCGCGGCTATCTGCTGGCGCGTGCCGCCTGGGAAGTCGGCGCGCCGCAAATTCGCAACCGCGGCACCGTGGCGGGCAATCTCATCACGGCCTCGCCCGCCAACGATACCATCACGCCGCTGATGGCGCTGGGTGCGCAGGTCACGCTGCGTTCGGCGGCTGGCGAGCGCGTGGTTCCGCTGAGCGAGTTTTATCTGGGTGTACGCAAAAACGTGATGCAGACCAACGAAATGCTGGTTGATATTGCTTTCCCGGCGATGGCTGAAAATCAGCGCGGAACATTTCTAAAATTGGGATTGCGTCGCTCGCAGGCGATCTCGGTGGTAGATGTGGCGGTTATGCTCACCTTTGAAGAGGATACCGTTTCCGATGCGGCGATTACTCTCGGAGCGGTCGCCCCAACTATTATCCACGCTCAAAGCGCGGAGGCGTACCTGAAAGGCAAGCCACTCTCCGGGGAGACGATTGAAGCAGCAGCCCGGCTGACGATGAACGATTCTCGCCCAATTGACGATATTCGCGGCTCGGCGGCTTATCGCCGCGAGATGGTGCGCGTGCTGGCGGCCCGCGGACTGGGCGCCATTGCCCGGAGCGAGGAACAACTCGAATTCCCGTCTGACCCCGTTTTACTCTGGGGGCAATCCACCCCCGGAGATGCCGCCAAAAACCCCGCAGGCAGTACTTTCTCCAGGGATGAGACCATCCACACAACTATTAACGGGCAGGTGTACACGTTTGCCGCAAGCCACACCAAAACCCTGCTGCAACTGCTGCGCGACGAGGCCGGGTTAATTGGCACCAAAGAAGGTTGCGCCGAAGGTGAGTGCGGCGCGTGTACGGTCTTTTTGGATGGTGTGGCCGTGATGAGTTGTCTGGTTCCGGCAGCGCGGGCGCATGGCGCGCAAGTGACCACGGTGGAAGGTCTGGCACAGCCCGAGCGTTTGCACCCCGTGCAAGATGCCTTCGTACATGAGGGAGCGGTGCAATGTGGCTATTGCACGCCGGGCTTTGTGATGTCGGCAGCCAAATTGCTGGAAGAATACCCGCAGCCCTCGCGTGAGCAAATTCAGCACGCCATCACCGGAAATTTGTGCCGCTGCACCGGATATTACAAAATAGTCACTGCAATTGAAGCAGCCAGTCAAATGGAGGTCTGAGTATGGGACGCTATGATCGTTTCACAAGCGCCCAATCCAAACCACGCCCCTGGAGAGTTCATCCGGTCTGGCGCGGAATTGGTTGTGCTATGCTAATCATCCTTCCAGTAATGTCTTATGCCGGTGCGGTTGAGATTATGCGCATGAATATCGAGAGGCGTTGGGTAGCGCTGCCCGCGGCTTTCATGAAAACGGTAAATATTCCATACCTGTTTGGGGTGCCGCATTTATTCGCGAATTTAGCTGTGGCCTTATTACTTCTGGTGATCGGGTATGGCATTTTGGTGATCCTTTATTCAGCGCTGTATAGTATGGTTGGACCAAAACGCAGCCCGTTGGATGCCCCACCGCCCAAACGTCCGAAAAAACGTCGAAGATAATTAACGGAGAAAAAATATGACAGTCACAAATGTAGTTGTTCTATCCATTCACAATTTTTTGCGCTGGGCTGTTTTAGCTTTATTCCTGGTGGTTCTATTCCGCTCTTTTACAGGTTGGCGCGGCAAACGTGGTTGGGAAGCGCAGGATCGTATGTTGGCGCTTGTGCTGACGATTTCAATTGATATTCAATTGGTATTGGGTTTGGTATTGTATCTGATCAAGGGTTTTGCAGCGCTGGAAACCTTTATTGTGATGGAGCATATTCCGCCCATGTTGCTGGCGGTGGTATTGTCGCATGTTGGCAGCGCCAAAGCGAAGAAAGCCGAACGGGATAGCGAGAAATTTCGGCAAACCGCGCTCTGGTTTTCGATTGCATTTTTGCTCATTCTGGTTGCCATCCCGTGGATGCGCCCGTTGATGCGTTTATTCTAGCCTGCTGAGATCGAACCCGTGGAAAAACGAAATCCGGTTCCAATTATCAAAGTTACCTTTGCTGTAATCATGTGGGGCGCGTCATTTATTGCTACGAAAGTTGCTTTGCGCGACGTTTCGCCAGCAACGGTCATCTGGATGCGTTTTCTGCTCGGGTTTCTGGTGATCGGCACGGTAGTGGCCCTTCGTCGGGATTTCGTTCTGCCACCAAAGCGGGATGTTGCCTATTTTGCATTATTAGGCTTTGTTGGGATCGCTTTTCATCAATGGTTGCAGGCCACCGGACTTCAAACCGCCTCGGCATCTACCACGTCCTGGATTGTGGCGACCACTCCGATTTTTATGGCGCTACTGGGGTGGATATTCTTGCGCGAGGCTCTGGGGTGGTTGCATATTTTTGGCATTGGCCTGGCAACTTTGGGTGTATTGCTGGTGATTACCAAAGGTGACTTTTCCATGCTGGGGTTTGAACGCAGCGGTATGCCGGGTAATTTGTATATTCTGCTGAGCGCCCCCAATTGGGCTGTGTTCTCGTTGCTTTCGCGTCGCGGTCTGGCGCGATATCCAGCGGCGCGTATGATGCTGTATGTGATGGGTTTTGGTTGGCTGTTTAGTTCGGTGATGCTTTTCTCCGGGCCGGGACTCTCCGAAATTGCATTGCTCACCCTCGATGGGTGGATGGGCATCCTGTTCTTGGGCGTGTTCTGCTCTGGGGTGGCCTACATCTTTTGGTATGACGGTCTTCAATCGGCTTCGATGTCACAGGTCGGCGCGCTAATTTATCTGGAACCGCTGGTCACGGTGATTGTCGCCGCGCTGATGTTAGATGAGCGGATTTTGCCGATGGCGATGTTGGGTGGTTTGGCAATTCTGATTGGCGTCTATCTGGTGGATCATGCAGCCAGACAAGCATTGCTGCAAAGGAAAGCAATTTAATGGAACGTACAGTGCCTTACACAGCATCGGAAGAGGTGGAGCTTTATTTGCGCACCTATTACTCGCTGCTGCGCTCAACTTCGGATGTACAAATTCGCACTCTCGAAGAAGTCCATTCGGCTACCAATTCGCTATTGCATCCGGGCGCGCGTTCTGAAGCCCCAGACCTTTCGGCGTTTATTTACAGCATTTTGCGCCTGCCCGATTGTATTCAGCAGGTCAAAACGGTGATTTTGGGGCAAAGCTCCGAAGTTTTTCGGCGTGAAGGCGTTGGCGATGTTGAAAGCTGGCAACCCGTTGCGGCCCGGGCGCGCCGCCGTCGCTGTTATTTTGATGGCGATGAAACCCTGGCCTGCATTATTGCCAGCGGTTCCGATATTGACGATGTTGTGCCGTTGCTGACTGCCTATCAAATCGAATGGCGCAAATTGCATCGTCTGTTGCGGCAACTTCCCGCTTCGATTTCGCTGCGCAATGTTGAACAAAATCCGGCAGTATTTAATGAATTGGCCGCAGCGCTGGCAATGGATGTAGAAGATCTAACTCGTCTGCGATTGGTGTGGGGGGCAGCTTTCATCCCCAATTTGGAGCATATCGCCCAATCTTCGCGGCGCTTGCAAATTCGCTTGTTAAGTGGCACTCTCTCCGAGTATCGCCGCGCCACCCACGCCTGGTGGGGGAATATCGAGCGTGCCTTCCCCTCTGTTCGGGAACGCCCTGTCTATTTTGTCTCCAGCAATACACACAGTCTGGTCAATCTTATCTCCGGATTTGCCTTGCAGCAGCGTGAAGTTTTAGCGCGTTATCTAGAAGAGACCGACGACGCGGATCTGGCTCGTGAGTGGCACGATATTCAGGAACAAAATGTGCCATCGAGCCAGGAAAATTTTCTATATTATGTGATGAAGAAATTCATGCAAACTTCGCAGGGGGTGGAACTCCATCAGATGCGCCGTGATTATGAGCGTTCGGTTGGAGTTTGTCGTATCGATAGCTCACATTATTTTGATGTGGACGCGCAAATTATCGAACTTTCTAAGGTGAATATGGCATGGATGGACCCGCGCATTTGCGACCCGCAATTTGGAGATTTTGCTAATAGCGACGCGTTGATATTGAATATTGACTATCCCCTGGGGATGGCCGCTTATAATATTCTCACGGAGATCGCCACGTATGCTGGCGAAGTGCTCGGCGTGTATATTATGGGCAAGGCTGCCACCCTCAATGGCGTCATCGGCGATGTGATGATCCCCACTGTGATTCACGATGAACATTATCGCAATACATTTATTCTCCCCAATACATTCAAAGCCGCTGATGTTGCCTCATATCTGGTATATGGAACCGTACTCGACAATCAAAAGGCGGTTACTGTGCGGGGTACCTTTTTACAGAACGCCAGGTATATGGATGTTTTCTATCGTGAGGGCTATACCGATATCGAGATGGAAGCTGGCCCGTATCTTTCGGCAATTTATGAGATGTATCGCCCCACACGCCATCCGGTTGATGAGATCGTTTATCTACACCAATTACCTTTTGATTTTGGATTATTGCACTATGCTTCAGATACACCTCTGGGCAAGGGCAAAAACCTGGGATCAGGTTCGCTATCCTATTTTGGTATGGATCCCACCTACGCGACTTCGCTGGCGATTTTGCGCCGCATCTTGAAATTGGAGCAAAAACGCATCTCAACTTACGCATGATGATGACAAAGAACCGTGGGTAAACGCTGATACACGCGAATAAAACGACAAACTATCAGCGTTTATCCGTGTTCATCTGTGCTTTCTTGAAAGCAAAAGGAAAAACTATGGCTACCATTGGAAAATCTGTCAAACGATTGGATGTGCAAGATAAAGTTGCTGGCTCGGCATTATATCCCGGCGATCTCAGCCGCCCTGGTCAGGCCTATATGAAAATTCTCTTTGCCGGACGTCCCCATGCGCGCATCCGCGCCATTGATACGCGTCAGGCCGAAGCATTGGAGGGTGTGATAGCGATTTTCACCGCCAAAGATGTGCCTGTTAACGAGTATGGATTAATTGAATCTGACCAGCCGGTACTCTGCGGGCCAGGTTCGCCTAAACTTTTCACGGATCGAATACGCTTTATTGGCGATCAGGTTGCGGTGGTTGTTGCCGAGAGTGAAGCGATTGCCGCCCAGGGGCGTGATCTGATCGAAGTGGACTATGAAGATTTGCCTGTTATCACCGATGCGGTGGCGGCCATGCAGGATGACGCGCCGTTGGTGCATCCTGACCTGGAGAATAATACCAAAGTCCGCTATCGCATTCGCAAAGGCGATCTCGAAGCAGGGTTTGCTCAATCGGATGTCATCATCGAGGGCGAGTATCGCACCCCGGTGCAGGAGCACGCCTATCTCCAGCCCGAGGCGGGCCTGGCCTATATAGACGAGAAAGGCCGCGTCACTGTGGAGGTTGCCGGTCAGTGGATTCACGAAGAGCGTGAGCAAATTGCCCACGCCCTCGGTATCCCCGAAGAACAGGTGCGCGTCATTCACCCGGCTATTGGCGGCGCTTTTGGTGGCCGTGAAGATATGTCTGTACAGATTGTTTTGGCGCTGGCCGTCTGGCGATTGCAGCAGCGAGGTATCAACCGCGCCGTGAAAATCATCTGGAGCCGCGAAGAATCGATGATCGGCCATCACAAGCGCCACGAATATCTCATCCGCACGCGCTGGGGAGCCAGCAACGCGGGCAAGATTCTGGCCGCAGAAGTGGAAGTGATTGCCAACGCCGGGGCGTATCTTTACACCAGCGGCAAAGTACTGGGCAACGCCACGCTAATGTGTACTGGCCCTTATGAAATCCCCAACGTCAAAGTCGATTCGTATGCCGTTTATACCAACAATATCCCCGGCGGCGCCTTCCGCGGCTTTGGTGGCCCGCAGGGAGCCTTTGCCGCCGAATCACAAATGAACAAACTTGCCGAAGCTCTAGGTATGGACCCTGTTGAGCTGCGCCGTCGTAATATTGTCAAAGAAGGCTCTATCATATCGGTGAATACCCCATTGCCCGCGGGTGTTTCCATGCCTGAAGTCGTAGAAAAATGTGCCGAAGTCGCCGAATGGGATGCCGAAACTCCGTCTTCCGTCTCCAGTCATCCGTCTGCTGAGCTGCATTTGCGGCGCGGCAAAGGTTTCGCTTGTGGCTTCAAAAACGTCGGCTTTTCCTTTGGCGCGCCGGAGAATTCCTGGGCAACGGTGGAACTCTATGGCGATGCGGAGATTGAGCGCGTCATCGTGCGCCATGCCGCTGCCGAAGTTGGGCAAGGGACCCATTCGGCGATCATCCAGATGACTGCCGAAGCCGTTGGCGTGCCCTTTGAGATGGTTGAACTCATTTCCGCCGACTCCGCCGAAACTGATAATTCTGGCAGCGTATCGGCATCGCGCATGACCTTCATGTCGGGTAACGCTGTCCGCGGGGCTGCTGAGCGCGCCCTCGAAAAATGGCAGGCCGAAGAACGCCCGGCGATCTCGCGTTATAAATACGTTCCCCCGCCGACAACGCCCTACCACCCCGAAACCGGCGAGTGCGATCCCAACTTTGCCTACGGCTATGTTGCCGAAGCGGTTGAACTTGAAGTGGATACCGAAACTGGTTTCATTCGCCTGCTGGATGTGGTCTGCGCGGATGATGTTGGCAAGGCTATCAATCCGCAGCAGGTTGAGGGTCAAATTGAAGGCGCGATTGTTCAGGCTGGTGGTTACGTCACGCTCGAAAACTTCGTCCAGAAGGATGGTTATGTCCTCACGCCACATCTCTCTACCTATTTGATCCCCGGTGTTCTCGATATTCCCGATCAGGTGCGCTCGGTGATTATCGAACACGCCGATCCGATTGGCCCGTTTGGGGCGCGCGGCATGGGCGAAATGCCTTATGTTCCCCTGGCCCCGGCCATTACGGCGGCCCTTCATGATGCTACCGGCATTTGGTTTGATGATTTTCCTCTTACCCCGGAGCGCGTTCTCAAGGGGTTGGGCAAAATTTAGTGTATGAATTTGGAAGCCAGGAAATAATTTCTGGCTTCCTGGTTTTCTCATAATAAAGATGTCCTTTCTTAATTTCACCGAAACTCTCACTCTCGATGCCGCTTCCCGCGCCGCACTCCCTGGGGAGTTTGTCCAACTTCCGGACGGAGTCACCCACTACGAGCTAGGCGGCCCCGCCGACGCGCCCGTAGTCGTGCTGGTACACGGATTTTCGGTTCCATCCTATATTTGGGATCCAACATTCATCGGCATCATTCAGGCCGGGTTACGCGTGCTGCGTTTCGATCTGTTTGGTCGCGGGTTTTCAGATCGCCCACGGACGGATTATGGTATTGACCTGTACGTGCGCCAATTGCGAGACTTGCTGGACGCACTTGAAATTCCCGGGCCAGTTGATTTAATCGGCCTCTCGATGGGCGGCCCGATTTCGGCGACGTTTTGCGCCCAACACCCGGAACGCGCCCACAAGCTGATTTTGGTAGACCCGGCGGGTGGACAGGCGATTGCACTGTCGCCGCTCCTGAAACAGGTTGTGCTGCCGGGTGCGGGTGAATTGTTGATGGGGTTATTTGGTAATTCCACCCTGCTAAACAGTATGGGTTCTGATTTCTATGATCCTGAACAAATTGGGGATTTTATGGAGCGCTACAAGGTGCAGATGCGCTACCGCGGCTTTAAGCGTGCCCTGGTGCGCAGCATACGTGCCGGAATGCTGGGTGATTTCACCGGGGCCTATCGCCGCGTGGGAGCGTTGAAACTGCCCAAGATGTTGATCTGGGGCCGCGGTGATACCACGGTTCCGTTGGAGCAAAGCCAATATATTTTGGATGCCATGCCTGGCACAGAATTTCATATTATCGAAGAAGCGGGTCATATTCCGCATTATGAGCGGCCAGAAGTTGTGAACCCGCTGTTGATTGAATTTTTGACGAATGTGACTTGACCCCCGCACTCCGCAGGATTACAATTTCAATTGTCTGACAATTAGATTTAACAAGTCGCTGACTCGTTGAATCACTGAATCACACTTACCAGGAGCCTCCCCCATGTCTGATTTTCTCTTTCGCGGCGACATCGCCGATTTAGACCCCAATCTTGCCGAATTAACTGAAATTGAAGCTGAGCGCCAATACCGCAAGCTGATCCTCATCCCCAGCGAAAGCACCTCGCCGATGGCCGTGCGCGAAGCCCTCTCGACGGCTTTCCACAATATTTACGCCGAAGGCTATCCCTCCGAGCATACCCGCTGGCAAACCGAAGACGAGATTTTCGATTACGACAATCGCTTGGCCGAAGACCGCCGCTATTCTGACCCGCGTTACTACAAAGGTGTCGAGTATGCCAATGTGGTCGAAGCGCTGGCGCGCCGCCGTTGCGCCGAAGCCTTCGCGGCCACCGCCGAAGGCGTGGACGCTGATGATATTTATGTCAACGTGCAGGCGCTTTCGGGCGGCCCGGCCAACAACGCCGTTTATCACGCTCTGGTTCAGCCGGGCGACACCGTTATGGGCATGGATTTGCTCTTCGGTGGGCATCTTTCGCACGGCTCACGCGTCAACCGCTCTGGTAAATACTACAATATCGTCTCTTACTCGATTGATCCCGAAACCGAGCAAATTAACTACGATGACGTTGAAGCCATCGCCCTCGAACACAAACCCAAGATGATTATCGCCGGGGTTTCCTCCTACCCCTGGCAAATTGACTGGAAACGCTTCCGCGAGATTGCCGACAAAGTCGGTGCGTATTTGCTCACCGACATCGCTCACGTTGCTGGTCTGGTGGCGGCGGGTGTGTACCCTTCACCCGTGGGTATTGCTGATGTAGTCTCCTCCACCACGCATAAGACCCTCAACGGGCCGCGCGGCGCTATTTTGATGACCACCAATTCCGTCATCGCCCGCAAACTCGACCGGGCGGTTTTCCCCGGCGAGCAGGGCGGCCCGCATGTCAACGTCTTCGCGGCGATGGCGTTGGCCTTCAAGATCGCCCAAACCGAACAATTCCGCGAACTGCAAACGCAGGTCGTTGCCAACTGCCGGGCGTTCACCAATCGCTTGGCCGAGCGCGGCTTCACGATCCCCTTTGGCGGCACCAATACGCACCTGATGAACCTCGATACCAAATCCATCAAGGGCGAAGATGGCGCCACCCTCAGCGGCGATCTGGCCGCCCGCCTGCTCGATCTGGCGGGCATCACCACCA
>JACNJM010000271.1:5904-20631 GCA_014382605.1 Anaerolineae bacterium | reverse complement strand
TTATGGAAACGCGAAAACTTTTAGGCTGGATTTTGGTGATCTCGGGGTTGCTATTCCTCCTGAGCGGGCTGCTGGTGACGGTGTTTGCCGCCGTTCCGATGCCTATCAATAGCAATATGCCGCAGGGCGACGACATGGCGGCCTCCCCCTCTATGTGGGTTGATTTTGCCAATCAGGTGATGGATTTCACCCTCGAATTGCTGGCTCTGGATTGGACACCCATTCGAGTGGGCGTATTTTTGATTGTGGTTGGTATGCTGCTCGAGGGGTTTGGGGTTTACTCGCTGCTTTCGGCCAAATAATCACCACAGCGACAAAAACTCACAAAGAAAAATTTTGTGGTGGTTTTATTATAGGGCTTCAATAATCTCAGCAGCCAGGTCATAACGCCCAAAGGGGGGCATCATATAAACACCATTGGCCCAGGGCTTCATTTTTCGGATCATCTCAATTGTAATTTGCACTCCCTCTGCAGGGGCATTATCTCCGGCGGCTTCGATGCGTGCCATCGTCTCAGCGGGAATGATGATGCCGGGGACTTCATTATGCAAAAAAGCGGCGTGGCGCGCGCTGAACAGCGGCAATACACCGGCCAAGATGGGGATTTCCAGTGGGCCAAAGCGTTCTTCGTAAAGCTGTAAAAATTCAAATGCTTTTTCAGGCTGATAGATAGGCTGCGTGAGGGCAAAATCGGCGCCGTTTTCGATTTTACGGCGCAGGACTTTCAGTTCTCGCTCGGGGTTGGATGGCAGCAAATTTAGCGCACACCCCACGAAAAAGGCGGTCGGCTGCCCGATGTCGGCCCCGGCGTGATCTAGCCCGGCGTTGAATCCCTGTTGAATCAGCCGGATCAACCCCGAGGGTACCAGGTCATAGTCATCCATCGCATCGGGGTAATCGCCAATTGAAGTCGGGTCGCCCATCACCACGAAAACATTGCGAATACTGAGCGCATGAGCCGCCAGCAGATCTCCCTGCACGCGCAGCAAATTGCGCCCGCGGGTGGGAAAGTGGAGTGTGGTTTCGATGCCCACATTGCGCTGGATGAGATTGCACACCGCCCAGGGACTCATACGCATGCGCGCCATCGGGCTATCGGCCACGTTGATTACGGCGGCGCCCGCCTCCGCCAGCAGGCTGGCCCCGGCCAAAATTTTATGCGCCGAAAGGCCGCGCGGCGGGTCCATCTCGACGGCAATCGGAAATTCTTTGCGACTGAATTTTTGTGCCAACTGGGTCGGTTCAAGTTGAACGCGATCGTGCGCGGCTTGGGCATCAAAGGGGGTAATGACCTGAATCTGCAAATCGGCTGGCAAAGCATCCAGGCGGGCGCGCATGATACGGGTATGCTCTGGCGTAGTACCACAGCAGCCGCCGATGAGTTTGACACCCAACTCGGTGAAAGTCTTTGTGTAATCGCCAAAATAATCGGGGCCGGCCGAATACATCACCCGCCCACCCACATTTTCCGGCCAACCAGCATTGGGCTTGATGGCGAAACGCGCCTCGGGCACAGCCTGACGCATTAATTCTAAAATGCGCCGCAATTGCGCCGGGCCGCCGGAGCAGTTGGCACCGATAACGTCTGCGCCGGTTTCGTGTAGCGTGCGGGCCACTTTGGCGGGCGTATCACCAAGCAACGTGCGGTCGTCACGCGTGAAGGTGATTGTGGCAACGATTGGCAGTGAGCAAACTTCGCGCGCCGCGGCAACAGCTTCGCGGATCTCGTAGAGATCGCTGAAAGTCTCAATGACCAAAAAATCGACCCCGGCGGCACACAGAATGCCAATTTGCTCGGCAAAGGTTGCGCGCGCCTGCTCGGGGAGTACGCGTCCGTAAGGGGCTAGCCTCACCCCCAGGGGTCCAATATCGCCGCCCACGAGCACATCTTTGAAAGAAGCCTCCACAACTTTGCGCGCCAACTCAGCGCCGGCGCGGTTAATCGCTTCCACTTGATCTTCCAAACCATGATCGCCAAGTTTATAGCGGTTGGCGCCAAAGGTATTCGTGTATATCACCTGCGCCCCGGCCTCGATATACGCCTGATGCACGGTTCCAACGGTCGCTGGATGAGTCAGGTTAAGGTGATCAAAGCAGGTATCGAGACCAATACCTTGCTGGTGCAGCATGGTACCCATAGCGCCATCGGCAAGGATGGGGTGGGATGTTTCGAGCAAAGAAAGAAAATCGGGTTTTGGCATGGAAGGCTCCGCGCGTCAAGGATACGCCGAAGTGTACCAAAAAGGTCGAAATTCCGCTATTATTGATCTTCGATTTTCATCACCGCGGGGATGGCAAAACCAATTAGTCCCATGAGTGTGGTCAGCGCACCGCCCAGCATAAACCAGACCTGAATGCCAAACGCGTCGGAGAGCGGCCCTGCCAGCGCCAACCCGATAGGCATCATGGCGGTTGCCACACTACCGGTAAGCGAGAAAACGCGCCCCTGCATTTTGGGATCTACCGTGGCCTGCAAGATAGCCCCAATGGAGCCATTGGTAATCGGGATCATCACTCCGGTGAGGGCGAATGCAGCCATTGCCAGCGTAAACGCCGAGCCGGGCAACAAGCCCAGCACACTTGTTCCCAGACCAATGCCAATGATGCCAAGTATAGCCGTGACGATGCGGCGTTTGAATCCGCCCCAAATCCCCAACAACAGGCCGCCAATGATGACGCCGACGCCAAACAGGGCGTTGATCCAACCGAGTTGAAGTGCGCCCCCACCAAAGTGATCTTTTACTAATAAAGGCAGTAATGATGTGGTCGGCGACAGGAAGAAATTGATCATGGACGCCATAATCAGAATGCCCAGCAATCCCGGCCAAGTAAGCACATACTTGAATCCGGCGCGCAAATCTTGCCAGAAAGTTGTGCTGCCGGATTCGGCTGGATTTTTCTCAGGCTGAGGAATAACGATGAAAAATAGTGGGATGACGGCAATCAGGGCGGTGATGACATCGATGGCAACGATGCCGCTCATGGGTAGAAGTTCCATTAATAACGCGCCCAGCGGCGCGGCAATAATATTCAGCCCGCCGTTGAGAGTCTGGTTTACGCCTTGAATGCGGGTGAGGTGTTCTTTGGGCACCATTAACGAGGTGGATGCGGTCATGGATGGGCGGTGAAAGTTGCCACCAATGGCGCGGATAAAAATAATCACGTAAATATGCCAAATAGCAACCTGGCCTGTAGCGAAGAGCAAAACCAGGGCCAGTGCGGCTACTGCAACCGCGAGATCAGCCACAATCATGATGCGTTGGCGGTTCCAGCGATCCACCAGCGGGCCGATAAATGGGGAGAGGAAGACACCGGGCAGCAGCGCGAGCATAGTGGTGGTTGCCAGCACTGTGGCAGAGCCGGTTTTTTCGGTGAGATACCAAATGATGGCAAATTGCACAATCTGGCTGCCCAATAGCGAGAAGGCCTGGCCGGTCCAGATCGTAAAAAATGGCTTTTTCCAGTTTTGGGGTTGTTGTAGTGTTGTCATGCGAATACCTGCTCAAAAAAGTTGGTCAGTTTTTTGGTATAGATTTCTGGATATAACCTGAAGCATTCACCATTGCGATTGCACGACGAAATAGATGCCAACTGCAAAGCTGAGCCATACCCGAAGGCAGTCAGCCAGTTGCGGCGGGCGTTTGCGGTGACGGGGAGAAGATTCTTCATGGTGAATTTTTTCAAATGTGGTCCTCACCCTGATGCGAGCATCAGGGTGAGGGCACGGTAATGTCAATGTTCCAACGCGCGTTCAAAGAAGCCGACAATCTTTTCCTGATAAGCCTGGGGATTTACGAAATAGGCCCCGGCGTGTTTAGCCTTGGGCACTTCCCAAATTTCTTTGGGCTGCGCTGCGGCTTCGTAGAATACGCGTGTGAGCGTAAGTTCGCTGCCCTTTTCGGCGGCAATCAACATAACCGGGCGCGGGGCAATTTCAGCAATGGTGTCGAGTATCCCTTCGGTGGGCTGTACGCCGTTCATAAATCGCAGCACGCGGTAGTAGAAGAGATTTGCTGGATAATTGATCCAGCGGCGCAGGGTAGTAGGCCTGCCGCCATGATCGGCCAGGATCAGCGGGCCAGGGCCTTCGGCGATGACGGCACGCAGCCCTTCGTCGCGCGCCGCGGCGAGCAGGGCCGCCTTCCCACCCAGGGAAATGCCTAAAACGCCGATCCGCTCCGGGTCCACGTCTGAGCGTGCTTGCAAATAATCCAGCGCGCCAAGTACATCTTCGGCTTCCAGCCATCCCCGCGTACACACATCGCCATCGGAACTGCCGTGAGCGCGTTGATCGTACATCAATACACCGTAACCTTTGGCGACCAGCGCCGAGGCGTGGTAGATCATAGCAATGCCCTTGCCGCCATGTCCGTGCACCAAAATAATGATGCTGCCATTCTCGCTGGGCACGTACCAGCCAAATAGTGTTAATTCATCGCGGCTGGGGAATTCGACGGTTTCGAAGTCCATGCCGGCATCGGCGGGCGTGACGTTGCGCATGGCGAAGCGTCCGCCGGGGTGGGTGACGCGGTAAGCGTAGTAAATGCCCGAACAAATAATGTAGACGGGGTAGGCCAGCAGCACATACACCGGCCACGGGAAAGGCCGCCGCGCCGCGCCCAGGGCGATCAGCAGCAACGTACCCCACATGGCAAAATGGATCAGCCAATTTTGATAAAAACGCCAACTGCGCTCGCGGATGCGAATCGATTTCATAAAGGTGTCCTGTAGATTGAACCAATCTGATAATGGTATTTCTGATTATTCAAAACTCTTTTTTACTACCACGTACCCATTATAAACGTTCACCGTTGCGCATCCGCTGCGATCATCGTATACTTTTTTCTGATGGAACAACTCAGCTTTCTTCCTCCTACGGCCTGGTCGGTCACCGAAGTCAATCGCTATTTGCGCGATCTCTTTGAAAGCGACCATAATCTTGGCGATCTCTGGGTGCAGGGCGAACTCTCCAACGTCTCTCGCCCGCGCTCCGGGCATCTCTATTTCACGCTCAAAGACGAGCGCGCCACCCTGCGCGGCGTAATGTGGCGTAGTTCGGTGCAGCGATTGGGCTTTACGCCCAACGATGGCGATGCCGTCGAAGTGCATGGCAGCATCAATATTTACGAAGCGGGCGGGCAGGTGCAATTATATGCCGACACAATCAAACCGCTCGGCACAGGCGCGTTATACCAGGAATTCAGTCGTCTGAAGGCCAAACTCGAAGCCGAAGGCCTGTTCGCTGAAGAACGCAAACGTCCGTTGCCGCGCTGGCCGCGACGCATCGGCATTGTAACTTCCCCAACCGGCGCGGCTCTGCGGGATATGCTGAATACGTTGCGGCGGCGCTATCCGCTGGTGGAAGTGGTCATCGCGCCAAGCCCAGTGCAAGGGCAGGAAGCTCCGCTCAAGCTCGCGGCAGGATTGCTGCAAATTAACCGGGTGGCTAAACCCGATGTGATCCTGTTGGCGCGCGGTGGCGGCTCAATCGAAGATTTATGGGCCTTCAACGATGAACGCGTGGCCTATGCCATTGCGGCTTCCGCCGCTCCCGTCATCACCGGCGTGGGACACGAAACAGATTTTACGATTGCCGATTTCGTCGCCGATCTGCGCGCGCCCACCCCCACTGCCGCCGCCGAACTTGCCACCCCCAGCCGCGAAGACCTGCTGCCCGCGCTGGCCGAGATTGGGCAGCGGTTCGCAAATTATGCTTCGATACAGATTAACGAGCGTCGCTGGCAAATCGGCGATCTGGGACACCGTTTGCAGCGCGTTTCCCCGCTGGCGCGCATCCGCAGCGACCGCCAGCGCCTGGATGAAATCGGCCAACGCGCGGCCACCTTGTTGCGCCACCGGCTGCAAATGCAATATTCGCAGTTCCAGGCCAACGCGCAGCGACTTGATGATCTCAATCCGCATACTGTTTTGGGGCGCGGCTATGCCATTGTGAGCCATGCCGATGGCCGCACTATCCGCAGCGCGGCGCGAGTTCAGCCCGGCGACGCGTTGAACGTGCGCGTCAGCGATGGCGATTTTGATGTAAAAGTGGCTGATACTTTACGACAATCAGGTTAAGAATTATGCCCTCTCCCTCCCCCGCCCTTTGAGAGCCTTTCATTCAAGTAGCCAGGCAAACACTCAGGGCACCCCCTCCCTCTCCCAAATTTGGGAGAGGGAGGGGGTACGAGCGCAGCGAGTGGGGATGGGTGAGGGCAAAACGGAAAAATAAAACTCATGACCGAAAAACTCACCCCCGTAAAAGAACTCACCTACGAGCAAGCCCTGGCTGAACTCGAAGGCTTACTCTCCTTGCTTGAAACGGATGACGGCAGCCTGGATGAAATTTTGGCAAAATTTGAGCGCGGGCAGGCGCTGGTACAACATTGCGCCGCGCTGCTCGAAAAAGCCGAATTAAAAGTCCGCCAACTTTCTGGCGATGAAATCATCGATTTTGAGGCAGACGCGTGAATCTATCGACACTGACTCAGAATTATGTTTTTATTGGCGCAAGCCTGGCCTGGTTTCTGGCGCAGGTATTTAAAATTCCGCTGGAATATATGCGCTCAAAAAAATGGGAATGGGTGCTATTACTGCGTGCCGGGGGCATGCCCAGTTCGCATTCGGCCTTTATCAGCGCCACAGCGCATGGAATTGGCCTGTTTGCCGGGTGGGATTCGCCGCTTTTCGCCCTGGCGGTGGGTATGGCGATCATTGTGATCTATGATGCTACCGGTGTGCGCCGCGAGGCCGGGCGTCATGCCGAGTTGATTAACGCCATTATCCGCGATATGCGCAAAGGTCATTTGCCCAGTCTTGAAACTCAGGAAAAATTAAAAGAAGTTTTGGGCCACACGCCCCTCGAAGCGATTATGGGGACGCTGTTGGGCGTTGTGGTTGCGCAACTCGTCTGGTTTCGCTGGGGATAGTTCACTAAGCGATGGGCAACAAAAACAGGGCTATTCGTGGCTGGAAGAGGGGGTTGAGCGCGGTTATTCTCAGTGCGGGACTCATCTTTGGGGGCTTGTTCGCCGGAACCAGCATCTGGCCTTCGCTGGGCAGTCAGGGCGCGCAGGTGTTGCGCCAAATTTTCGGCAATCCCTTTGTGGCCGAGTTAGAGATGTTTGTCTTTGGGGTACAGGATACGCTTAAAAGTTGGGAGTATGCTCTGGGGCTGGCCAACCCGGTTGCCCCGTGGATAGCCCCCGAGGAGGACGCTGCCCCCTTTGTTCAAACCCCCACACCGGGCCGCGTGCGAACCTCCCCTACGGCGACAGTAAAACCTCTAGAGTCAAAAAACACTCCTACACCTTCAACATCTAACCTTCAACCTTCAACGCCAACACTCACCCACACCCCAGAGATTTTTATCTGGCCCCCAGAGCCGCTCACACCATTGGGGACAATTGACGGCGAGGGCATCTGGTCGGCATATATCGACGATGTGGCCTACCGTGCTTTTTTACAGCCCGATCCTGAGCGCCCTTACAGTGTGGTGGCGGTGATTGCCATCGATTTAACACAAGTGCAACTTCATTATGTGCTGGGTTCAATTGAGCCGAAATTTACCGATGAAACTGTGCCAGCCAAACGTTCGGGGCGCATCCCCGATGAAGACCGTGCCCCGGGGCATTTGTTGGCGGCTTTCAATGGCGGTTTTCAGGCACAGCACGGAAATTTTGGGGCTATGTCCGATGGCGTGGTTGCGATTCCGCTGCAAACTGGATTGGGGATGGTGGCGATTCGCGAGAACGGCGAAATCGTTATAGGCGAGTGGGGTGCGGAGATTACGGATGCCGATACGTTCATTGCCTGGCGGCAGAATGGGCCGCTGGTAGTGCAGGCCGGGGAATTGACTGAGCATGTTTTTAGTTTTTCGCCCAAAGATTGGGGGTATACCATTAATGATGTTTCCCCGACGTGGCGATCCGGGCTGGCGCTTGACCCTTCGCGACAAATATTGTTCTACATTGCGGGGCCAAGCCTGACAGTTGAGGCGCTGGGTAAGAGTATGCTCGCCGCAGGCGCGGCCTACGGCATGCAACTTGACATCAACCCTTATTGGGTGCATTTCACCCCCTTTGTGGTGGAAGATGGCATTTTAGTGCCTGACCCGCTATTCCCCGATTCGATGAATGAAAATATCGACCGTTATTTGAATGCCTATTCGCACGATTATTTTTACATCACAACGAGAAAGTGACCGGGAAAAATTCCACCACGCAGCCACACAGCTCACAGTTGCTTCGTAGTCTTGGGTTCACGGCGATAAAACCCCAATTTCCAAATCGAGCAGATAGCGTTTGCGCCACAGGCCGCCGCCGTAGCCGGTGAGTTGACCATCGGCGCCAATCACGCGGTGGCAGGGGATGATGATGGCAAGGCGGTTATCGCCATTGGCGCGGGCTACGGCGCGCACAGCGGTAGGTTTGCCAATCATTTCGGCCTGTTCTTTATAGGAGCGAGTTTTGCCAAAGGGGATAGTTTGCAGCGCCGCCCAAACTTGCTGCTGAAAGGGGGTTCCCGCCAATACCAGTGGAATATCGAATTTCTGAAGTGTGCCAGCGAAATAGGCTTCGAGTTGATGCCTGGTTGCCTCGATATGAGGATTCGCCCCCGGGATAAATTCGGCATTTAGGCGCTTGCCAAGACGCTGCATCTGGGTTTCGACCATGCGCCGGTCGGCGAACTCCAGCAGGCACAGGCCATCATCGGTGGCGCCGGCCAGCATCGGGCCGAGGGGGGTGAGTATCCTCTGGGTATGGACAATACGCCCGGCTGCGCTTCCTTTGGGGGAAAATCCGGTCGCTTTCTTGAACGAGTCGCCAAAACCACTCAATGATTCATAGCCTGCTTCATAAGCTGCGTGGATCACAGGCTCTCCATTTTTAATGCGCCCAAATGCTTCACTGACTCTCAATGTGCGCTGGTAAGCCTGAAAAGTCATCCCGTGGTGTTTTTTGAACCAGCGACGCACGCGGTTGGGATCCAGATCGCGGGTGCGTAAATCGTGGTCTTTGATCTTCGTCTCAGGGGCCGATTCGATTTCCTCGAGCAGGGGTTTGAGCCAGGTCGGAGGCGAACCGCTGCGCGTCAGAGGGCGGCAAATTTTGCAGGGACGGTAGCCGCTCAGCAGCGCCGCGCGCGTAGATGGGAAGTAGGACACATTCTCGCGTTTGGGTTTGCGCGCTGTGCAGGTAGGGCGGCAAAAAATACCCGTTGTCGTGATGCCTGCAAAGAAAATGCCCTCGTACGCGGGATCTTTTTCGAGCAGGGCGGTATACATGGTGGTTTCGCTGGGAAGAGAAGTAGGCATAATCGGCTCCAAAATAACCACAGATAAGCACAGAAAAAATCAGCGTTTGCGCGTGCCCTTTAGGGTATCTGTGATTTCAATCTAAATGTGCGCTGGAAAAATCATGATAAAGTCAATTCTACCGCCCCACAGATACGAACGAAACCGAAAACTTGACAAGCTTTTTAAATCCAGGGCACTGCTTCAAGCGTGTGATCGCCCCCGGCATCGCCAGTATTAAGCGTGCCCGCAGGTTCTACCATCAGAATTTGGCATTCCTGTGCGGCAATCGGTTTATGCTCCACCCCTTTGGGAACCACGATCATCTCACCGGCTTTGAGCGCCGCAACACTGTCCCGAAAGGCAATTTCCATTTCGCCGTCAATCACAATGAAAACTTCATCGGTCTCCGGGTGACTGTGCCAAACAAACTCGCCCTGGATTTTAGCGATTTTGAAATGATAATCATTCATCTGTGCGATGATTTTTGGCGACCATTGCTCACTGAATAAACTGAATTTTTCATTAAAATTAATGGGGGCGTAGGGCATGGCAACTCTCCTAATTGTAGGATGTGTATTTATCATTATTGTACTCGAACCCTCAACGAGCTTGAGTAATAGTACTTATGACGCGATTGCAAAACGCACCACAACCTGCCATAATGGAGTAGCAAGATATTCACCCGCAGCGACTTTCCAAACCGCTGAACAATCTGTAGGGAGTTTAATATGAAGCCAATCCGCCTTCCCACCAGACGACAAATCGCATTATTTGCAATTGTGATTGCTATTATCGGCGCCATCCTGGCCTGCAATTTGCCCGATGAAGCGGCGCAGCCGGAAGTGAATTATCCGGCTACCCTCACGGCTGTCGGCGCGGAACAGGCTCAGGCGGCTGAATCCCCCGCGGGCATAGCTACCCCCACCGATACACCATTCCCCGCCGATGCAGCCACCGCCACATCCACACCTTCCCCAGAGATTGAACATCTCACCCAGCCCGGCGAACCGGCGAAAATCCGCACCTGGGTTTCCGATTTATCTTCCAAAGTGTTTGCGGCAGAACATCGGGCAATTGGCGATAATTTAAACATCAATCTGCTTGAGCGCCCTTTCACCACCGGCGAGATGACGTACCAACCCTATCTGGATATTATCAAAGTTGAGATCGGTGAAGGGGCAGAGTGGATTTATGTGATCTTGCATCTGGAGGCCGAGCCGCCTGTCGATGCGGAAGCCTACTACGCCATTGAAATTGATCTGGATCGGGACGGGCGCGGCGACTGGCTGATCAGCGGTCGGGTGCCTGCTTCTGAAGGCTGGACAACGGACGGGGTCACTGTTTGGCGTGACAGCAACGACGATGTGGGGGGCTTCACCCCGATGCGCGCGGAGGCTCCACTATCGGGCATAGATGGCTATGATGAGCGCGTTTTCAACGCGGGCATTGGCGATGATCCCGATGCCGCCTGGGTGCGACGGGCGCCCACATTCCCTCAGCGCGTGCAACTGGCTTTCAAGCACAGCCTGATTGGTTCAGCGAGCACGTTCTTGTGGGGCGGCTGGAGTGAGGCCGCAGTTAATGAACCAGCCTGGTTTGATTACAACGATCATTTCACGCTGGCACAGGCTGGTTCCCCCGCCATTGGTAACGACCACTATCCGCTGGCCGAATTATATTCGCTGGATAACACCTGCCGCTGGACATACGGGTTTGAGCCGACGAGCGATTACCCCGGCCTGTGTCCATTGCCGAGTCCTACGCCTACCGCCACAAGTAGTCCAGCCCCTGAAGTGCCTCAAGTTTGCACTGAGCCGCCCAATGGCTGTCCGCGCGTGCGCATGGGGCTTACGCATGTGTACTACGTTCAAATGATCTGGAATCCAGACACATGCGAGTGTGAAATGCCGTAAGCCAAATCAACATTGCCTCTGCGGTTTGCACGAGTTTTGATAACGTGAAGTCGTGTGCAAGTTCGCCCTGAGCGGTTTCGGCAATCTCGGGCAAGTGGACAAAACCAAAGCGCGTTGCCAAACCCAATGCCTGAATCTCGCGCGCTGCGGCGTAGAAAACTTCGTTGCAAATATAAGCCCCGGCGTGATTCGAAATTACTGCCGGGCTACCCGCAGCCTCGATAACTGATTTCAGCTCCAGCAGGGGGAGATTGCTGAAATAAGCGCCCGCTCCGGTGGGGTGGATAGGATCGCCTTGCTTGAGAACCCCGGCGTTGTCTGGATAGGGGGCATCTTGCACATTGATGGCAATGCGCTCGAGGTTGATTTGTTCTCTCGAGGAGGCCACACCAAACGAGAGCAACACATCGGGTTGAACCTCGCGGATCAGGGTTTGAATCTGTTCCCCGGCCTGACCATAAACCACCGGCAAAATGGCGCGATGCAAATCTATGTTGGCAGGCAGGTTATTCGATTTCCCCAAGGCCTCGATTAGCAATAGCGCTGGATTGACGACAATATGCTGGAAGGGGCCAAAACCCGTGATGAGTACTTTTTTCATCGCGAGTGCAGCATATCCAATTGCTCTTGGGCGAAAACACGCAGGTCTTCCATGCCGGGATCGCCTTCCGTCCAACCCTGACAATCTTCAAAACTCCAAATCGCCTCGTCAAAACGCTCTAACGAAGCCAGCGCTTCGCCCCTTAAACACCATAAATGCGCATGCGGTGGATGCGCTTCCGCATCGGCATAGCGTAAGGCGACATCCAGGGCCTCAACTGCGGCAGTGGCATCGCCGTTGCGAAGAAGCTCCTCCGCTAAAATCTGGCATTCTTCAATAGATACGCACTCCGTCGCGCTGCCTCCGCTGGAAAGTTTGGGAATCCCCCAGATGAGCAGCAGGGCAAGGATGGCTGCGCCGACGATGCCAAAGATTAACTTCGTTCGCTTCGCTTGAGTGGCCGTTTGACTCGTTTGCCCACTTTTGCTCTTTGAAACCATCTGGCTCTTTTGGGGCTTCGGCGCTTCTGCTTCCATAGCGACGGTGGCTTTTTCGGCCAGATCTGCTTCGTCAGGCTCCATAGCCACGGTGGGACGCGAGGCGATGGTCTGCTTCGAGATGGGATCATCTTCGGCCTGCATGGCGATGGTGGCTTTGTCATAAACCTCGGGGCGCGATTCGCTTGACCGCGCCTCAGCCGCCGCGGGCGCGCGCCGGGCATCCGGCTCGGGCACAAGATGTCCCTCAAAGGCCTCATCCAGCGCGTTTTTGAATTCATCCGCCGAAGCATACCGTTGTGCCGGGTCCTTTTCGAGCGTTTTTTGGATCACGGCTTCCAGCGCGGGGGGAATATCGGGGCGCAGGGAACGGGGGCGCGGCAACGGTTCGTTGATGTGCTTGTGAATCACGGCCAGGGGGGTATCCGAGTCGAAGGGTACTTTACCGGTGACCATCTCGTAGAGGATCACGCCCAGCGAGTAGATATCGCTGGCGGCGCTGACGTGCAACCCCATGCCCTGTTCGGGCGACATGTAGGAGGGGGTGCCCACCAACGTGCCGGTAGCGGTAAACTGGGTATCACTAAGAATGCGAGCGATGCCGAAATCGGTGAGTACAACGCGGCCATCTTTGCCAAGCAACACGTTGGCAGGCTTGATATCGCGGTGCAGCATACCCTGGCGGTGAGCGTATCCCAGGGCCGAGGCGGTATCCTGAACGATTTGCACAATTTCGGCATAAGGCAGCGGAGCGGCGGACTGCAGCAGGCGATCTTTGAGCGTGCCGCCATCGACGAACTCCATAATCATATAATAGAGATCATCCTGACTCTCAAAGTCGTACACCTGCACAATATTGGGGTGGCGCAGGGTCGCGATGGCCTTGGCCTCGCGCTGAAAACGCGCCGTAAAATCCTTGCCTTCGGCGAGAAAATGGTGCAGCACCTTGATGGCTGCGTAGCGTTCAAGTTGTGGATGATGTGCCTTGTAAACTTCGGCCATGCCCCCGCGCCCCAGGCGTTCGATAACCTGATATTTGCCCAGCGTTTGCCCTGCCAGTGTTGCCATGTAGAACTCCTGAATATGAGGCCTATACTTCCTACCGTATTATACAAGACTTCAGTCTGGAAATTGCAATTTTTGTCGAAATGCTTACATTTCCGACAGTCCACTTGGTCAGGGAGTATTTTCGTCTATAATAAACGCAATGCAACTCACCCTATTTGCACTCGATTGCGGCGCGACCAACTGGCGGCTCTACCGGGCCGGGTATCAGCGCGCGGGCAATGTTCTGCGCATTCTCGGCGACCCGCAACCTTCGCCCCTGACCAGTTTCAGCGACCGCAATTTGCCTGCCGCGCTCACATTGACCCTAGATGGCACATCTGTCGAAAGCATTGGCGAAATTGCCCAGATGCAGCTCGAAGATGAAACCGCCCGCGTCCGCGTGCGCGAGTATTTCAAGCCCTGCATCGGCGCGCACCTGGAGCCGAATCCCTTGCCACACCAACAACGCTATACCCACGCTCAGGCGCTCGACTACACCCGCCTGATGCTCGAAACTGTGCTGGAACAAATCCGCCGCGAAAAATGGCGTTCGAGCAGTTTTGATGAGCGTTTGCGCTTCGCCTTTGCCTACCCTGTCCACTGGCGCGATGAACACAATGGCGCGCTCTTCGCTGAATTCCGGGCATTGGTGCGCAGTTGCTTCTCTGAAGCCATGCACGCCCATCTGCGCTTTGTGGCTGAACCCGAGGGAGCCATTCTGAGCCTGAACCATCAGGGCTTGCTCAACCCGATCAGCACAACGGGAAACATCACGCTGATTGTAGATGTTGGCGGCAGCAGCAGCGATATTGTCGCTGGGCGACTCGACCCGCACAGCGGCGAATTGCTGATTCTCGGGCGCTACGGACAGCCTTTCGGTGGCGGCCTGTACGATGCGGCCCTCGCCGCCTATTTGGCTGATGAAATGGGCATCCCCGCCGCGGCCCTGGTCGATGATCCCACCGCCCTGACGACACTGCGCGTCTTCGGCAAACGTCTCAAAGAAGCGCTCAGCCGGGGATTGCTGCAAAATCCAGATGGCGGTTCAAATGTTCAGCGCACGCTCACCCTGGTGCTACACAGCGGCGAAATCTACCGGCGGTTGATAAAACTAGATCGAGATATTTTCGAGCGCGTCGCCGGGGAACTCAATCGAAATTTCGAATACCTGATCACCGAAGCCCTAAACACGATGAGCCTGACCGAAGGCGAAATTGGGCAAGTGATGCTGGTCGGCGGCGGGGCGCAGTTGTACAGTGTTGTGCGTTATCTGCGCGCCCGTTTTGGGGATGAAAAAGTCGTGCTGGCGGATAATCCCGACGAGATGGTGGTGCGCGGTATCGCGTTGGAATATGGCGCACAGATGGGGATGATTCAGCCCGGCGCCAGCCTGATGATCGAACCACCCTCGCGGTTGGTTTCTGCCCCCGA
>JACNJM010000271.1:0-5693 GCA_014382605.1 Anaerolineae bacterium | reverse complement strand
CCTGAGCGGCGATACGCTCTCCGTTACCGATCTGGGCAGCACCAATGGAACTTTTGTTAACGGCGAGCGTATTCGAGCGAAGTTACCGTGTCGCTTAAACAGCGGCGACGAGATTCGCTTTGGGGATCGATTCTTCAGAGTTCAAATTTTTGTGGTAAGAGATGTAAATTGGGAGAATTAGCATGTCAAAAGAAATCGCGTATTCTGACGAAATTGGCGCTGTGGTCATCACTTATTCCGGGCAGGCCCCCGCCGCTATGGTTCAATCAGCCATTCAGGCGGCTTATCAACTGGCGGTTGAAAAGGAGAGTAAACGCTTTTTGGTGGACTGTTCCAAAATGGAACCCGGTGGTGGCTCAACTCTCGATATTTACGATCTGGCGGGGATGTTCGAACAATTCCCCGAGATTCGTAAGTATAAAGATGCCATTATTTTGCCACCGATCCCTGAAGGGGCTGAAGATTTGAAATTTTTCGAAACCACGGCCCGCAACCGCGGTTTCAATGTGCGCGTCTTTACGGATCGGCAGGCCGCGATAGATTGGCTAGCGGAATAAAAACATTAACGCAAAGGCGTTAAGGAGCAATGACGCAAAGGGGGAAGATAAAAAAAACTTTGTTTCTTTGCGTCTTTGCGTTAAACAAATTGGATGGCCTTATATGACCGACGAAACGTATATGATCCCAACTGAACCAGAACTGAACCCCGAAATGCTCATGCAGGCGGGCGACGCGCTTTCGAAGTCGCTGCTGTTCACTTTGCGGCGTGATTATCTCAATGTCCCGGTCGTTGAACGTGATGTCGTGCGCATGGCAGATGGCGACATTCCCCAAAACCCCGATTTAGCGATTTTGGAGTTGCAGCAAGTCGGCAAGCCGGTGCGCGAGGATGCCAGTGAATACTTCACCGCCATCCAGACCACGCTGGCAGCCTGCCACGATCCGCGTTATGGGCTGATCTTCATGGTCTCCAGCGACGGGCTGCGGAACCGTATTTATATCGGCGTGGTGGCGCGGGAGGGCGGCACGCAGCCGCGCATCTTTGCCGAGCAGGTCGGGCAGTTCTTGGGGTCAAATTGGCCAGGAACGCGCGTTAAGCTGGTGGAAGATTACGAGCAGGTGGCGCGTGATGTGCATGTGCCGTTGAGTACCTACCGCCACGCCCGCGCCCTGACGGGCATCCCATCCATTAAAAAGAGTGATAAATCGCAGAGTTACCCGCAAAGTTTGGACCGCTTCATGCGCGGCCTGCGCGGCAAGCCCTATGTCTACATGGTCGTCGCCGAGCCGATGGCGGAGGCCGAAGTGGGCGGGATGATTTCGGCCTGTCACACGCTGGCGGGGCAGGTACACGCTTTTACGAAGGCCACGCTTAATCGCTCTAGCGGCAGCGGGATGACCGAAAGCATCTCCCGCTCGGAGGGGGAAACATCCTCAACAGCGAAAACGGAAAGTGTTTCCGAGAGCGAGAGCGCCGGGCGCAATAAAGGCGTGCTAGGCACGGAGCTGGAAAAATCGTCGGGAGCCACGAAGGGCTTGAAAGGCATTGGGCTGGGGGCAGTTTCGGCAATGTTGGTGGCCGCTGGGGGACCGTTTTTACTCTCCGGGATGTTGGGCATGTTCGGTCAGTTGCTGCCATCGACGACGAGTTCCAACGTCACGGGGCGCACGACATCGGAATCGGAGACCACCGGACGCACAACCGGGCGCGCTTTCAGCGAGGGCACATCCACGAATGAGGCGCTCTCGTTTGGGCGCGAATATCTCAATCGTCATGCCGAGGCTTGCGTTAAATTACTCGATGAAACCGTGCAGCGTTTCGAAACGGCGCGCGCCCAGGGCTGCTGGAATGTGGGCGTGTATTTGCTCAGCAATCAGAGCGAAACCGCCGCGCAGGCGCAGGCGCAGTTGAAAGCGCTGGTCAGCGGGGAGAAAACGGCCTTTGAGCCGGTGCGCTTCCATGATCTTTCGTCGGTGTGGGATGGTCAGGCGCAGGTGGCGCTGGATGCTTTCACCCAGCCTCCTTTACGGCTGGCCTCACCGGAGTCGGAAGCGTTCATCCAGCATCCGATTGGGGCCGCCTTCGAGGGCCTCACCACCCCGATGAACACGGAAGAACTCTCGCTGCTCGCCAATCTGCCCCTGAAAGAAATGCCCGGTATGCCCATGCAGCCGACGGCCTTTTTCAGCCTGAATCCGCCCGTGCCGGATGATCCGCAAAATGCCTTGCACCTGGGCAATTTGCTCGAAGGCGGCGAAGAAATTCCCGGCCTGCGCTACGATGTAGATTTGGACAGTCTGACGCGGCATATTTTTATCACCGGCATCACGGGCAGCGGAAAATCGAACACCTGCCGCCGGATTTTGAGCGAGTTAATGCACAGCGGCAAGAATTTTCTGGTCATCGAGCCTGCCAAGGACGAGTATGTGCAACTGGCGCTGGCGCATAATCAGGCCGGCACGTTTGACCGGGAGATTGCCGTGTATATGCCGGGGCGCACAGAGTGGGGCGGGCACAAGCTGGAGAGTTTGCGCCTGAACCCCTTTGATATTGTCCAAATTCCGGGGGCTACCACGCAGGTGATGCCGCATCTCGACCGGCTGAAGTCTATTTTTAATGCCAGTTTCCCGATGTATGAAATTTTGCCCGTGATTCTCGAAGAAGCGCTGGTGGATTTATATGATAGTCAGGGCTGGCTGGAAGAGATTTTGCCGCCCGACGGCGTGGGACGTCCCACGTTAGAGAATTTGTATAACCGCATCACGAGCGTGGTGCGCGAGAAGGGCTATGAGGAGCGCATTACGGCCAATATTACCGCCGCGCTGCGCACGCGCATCGGATCGCTGCTGCGCGGCTGGAAGGGGCGGCTCTTCGATCAGCCCTTTTCTACCCCCTGGGCAGAACTCTTCGACCGCCCCGTGGTGGTCAATCTGCAATATTTGGGCGACGATGCCGACAAGTGCTTCACAATGGCGCTGCTGCTGAATTTTATGTACGAATACCGTCAGGCGCAGCACGAGAGTTTAGGTTCGCCCGAATCGAGCGCGCTGCGTCATCTGGCAATCATCGAGGAAGCCCACCGCGTGCTGCGTCACGCCCCGCAGCGCAGCGACTCCGCTAATCCGCAGGCCAAGATGGGCGAGATGTTCGCCGATATTCTGGCGGAGATACGCGCCTACGGGCAGGGCATGGCGATCATTGACCAGGTTCCGGCCAAACTTGTGCCGGACGCGATCAAGAACACCAATCTCAAGATCATTCATCGTCTCGTCGCCGCCGACGACCGCGATTCCATGTCCGGCGCGCTGGCGCTGACCGAAGATCAGGCCAAAGTCATCGCCCGGCTCAAGGTTGGTCAGGCCATCGTGGCGGGTATTCAGGATGATATGGCTTCGTGGGTTAAAGTTGCGTATACGCCGATGCAGAAGTTATCTCCCTCACCCCAACCCCTCTCCCCGCGGGAGAGGGGCTAGCGCGCCCTTCTCCCTTTCCCAATGGGAGAGGGCCGGGGTGAGGGCAAAGGACTACATCATGAACAAACTCAAACACACCCTCCTCTATCTCCACCTGCTCTCATTCACCCCGCCAGAAAAAGTGGCCGATTTACAACCCTTACGGGATTCTTTGGGGGAAGACTGGCCGCGGAGCGCGGAATCGGCTGTGCGGCTGATCGTCAGCTTTCAGCAGGCCAGCCGCAACCCCGAGAGCGAACTTGTCTCTGAGTTGGCGCGCCTGGCCCGGAGCGCGGATTCCAGCCCGGAGGCTTGCCGCGCTTTTCAAACCCAAATGGACACGCTCGCCCAACTCCCCGGCCGCGCCAAACCCGAGCATCGCCTGCATCGCAAGCGCGGCTGCCAGTTGTGCGCGACTCCCTGCCGTTATGGATATTTTTCACTGGTCACAGAACCCAACTTCGAGGGCTTGCCCAACCTGCTCGAGGCCCAAACCAGCCACCCTGTCCAGGCCGTGTGGCAATTCACGCTGACTCAGCTTGCCGAAACTTTCAACGCCGATCGCTGGCACATCTCCGCCAAACATCTGGGGAATTTATCCTACTGTTTAGTCGCACTGGCGACGGCCAAATCGCGCTATCCCTTCCCCGAAGAACAGATGCGAAAATTTCAGGCCATGAATCAGTCGTTGATTGAGCAATACAGGTGACAGGCACTTGGCAAGTGCCTGTCACCTTAAATGTTACTTTTTTATCGGTATCAGCGACTAAAGGAATAGAACCGTCAAGATTTAGCCCAAAAGGAGCAACCGATGAACGAGCTAGAGACCACCCAGGCCCAGGAAAACGTAGAAAGCACCGAAGTTGTTGAGAGTGTAGAACAGCAAGCTGTGGAAGAAGCCGCCGTTGAGCCCGGCGCACGTATTGAAGAAACGCAAACTTTCGAGCAGGCCGAAGCCGTAGAAGGCGCGCTGGTTGAAGCCGTGGACGCTGCTGAAGAGGGCGAAGATATGCAGCTCATCAGCGGGCCCAAACGCGAAGACTTACCCGATGGCACCGGCGTTCTGGAAGAGCCGCACGAAACCGTAGCGATGGCCGAACCGCTGGAAAAGCGCGGCGTGGTTGAGCAGGCCGAAATCCCTGAAGGCATCGAATTTGAACTGGCCCAGGGCGATGATGACGGCAAAGATGAAGCCACCCCCATCAACGTGCCTGGCCCCGAAGCCGCAGAAGATGATGACGAAGATATGCAGCTCATCAGCGGCCCCAAACGTGAAGACCTGCCCCCCGGCAGCGGCATTCTGGAAGAGCCGCACGAAACCGTAGCGATGGCCGAACCGCTGGAAGAACGCGGCATTGTTGAGCAAGCCGAAATTCCCGAAGGCATCGAATTTGAACTAGCCCAGGGCGATGATGACGGCAAAGATGAAGCCACGCCCATCAACCTGCCCGGCCCCGAAGCCGCAGAAGATGATGACGAAGATATGCAGCTCATCAGCGGCCCCAAACGTGAAGACCTGCCCCCCGGCAGCGGCATTCTGGAAGAACCCCACGAAACCGTCGAAATAGCCGAGCCGCTGGAAGAACGCGGTATTGTCGAAGAACTTGAATTTCCCGAAGGCGTTGAAATTGAGCCTGCTGGCGAAGATGGCAGTATCGACCATGACGATGACGGGCGCATTAAAAACCCGGAACTCAGCGAAACATCAGGCGATGACGATGACGACAAAAATGAAGCCACACCGATCAATTTGCCTGGCCCGGTGGCAGCTGTTTCTGAAGAGCCCGAACCCGGCCCTGATCCTTTTGATGCGGCTCTTTCACCGGATGATGTCAAAGACGGCGTAGCATTAGATCATACTGGCCCCGGTGGACAGGTGGCTGCTGAAGATGATTGGGAAGCTCCGGTTGCTAGTCGTGGCGAAATGCCCGATCCGGGCGGCCATCCCCCCGGCCCCAATATGGAGCTTACGCCCGATGATATCAAGCTGGAACCCGCCCCGGATTATGAAAATATGAACGAAGGTGAGCGCGCTGTTGTGAACGTTATTGGTAAAGCAATAGCCGATGAACAGTACCGCACGGCTCTGTTTGCCGATGTGCGAGCCGCCACTGCTGGATACGCTGTCACCCCTGAAGATCAGGCTGGATTGAATGAAATGACCCCGGAAGCTTTTGAATTTTTTGCCGCCGAAGTCGAAGCCCGCTTTGCCGCAGCCGCCGAGCAGCAAACCCTGGCAC
>JACNJM010000234.1 GCA_014382605.1 Anaerolineae bacterium | reverse complement strand
CGTAATCCACGATTGCCAGCGTTGCCGCGCATAGCGTTGCAGGTTGCGTTGTTGAGATAGCTGCGCCTGCCAACGGTTAGCGAAGCCTGGCACAGGTTCAAGGGCAGGCGTTTCCTGAAAGATTGCATCCACCCGGCCCCAGGCGGCCTTCAGGGCATGGCACGCTGCACATGTTTTAATGTGCGCGTCCAATGATTGAGCCTGCTCAGGGGTGAGGGGTTCATCAAGAAGAATCCAGGTTTCAAAAGGCTGGTGTTTTTTCATAGGGCGTCCTCTCAGTATTTTGAGATTCAAGCGTTTGCGCATCCATCGTTTGATATTGTTCAGCTAATACACGACGCGCGCGATAGAGACGGCTCTTTACAGCGCTGACACTGATTGAGAGCGATTCGGCAATTTCTTCGTACGAATGGTCATACCAGTAGTGCAGGACCAGCGCAGCCCGGTCTTTTTGGGGCAAAGTATCGAGTAGTTGCTGCATCTGAGCCTGTCTCTCATCACTGACCAGGCGAATTTCCGGTGAGGGGCCAGGGTCTGGCGGTTGCCACCAATCGTGTTGTTCGTCGTCGATCGAAAAAGTTGTTAAACGCCGTTTGCGCAACTGGTCAATACAATAATGAGATGCAATGGAAAGCAGCCAGGTTGCAAAAGAACGCTCTGGATCGTAGCGATTTAAATTCTTATAGGCTCGCAAGAAGGCTTCTTGGGCAGCATCTTCAGCATCGCCCGCGTTACTTAACATGCGATAACACAAACTAAAAACCGGCTTTTGATAAGCTTCTACGATATATGCAAAGGCTTCGTCATCGCCTGCCCGCGCACTGGCGAGCCATATCGCTTCATTGTCGTTCAAAATTGTGCTCCTGCGATCATTTTGTTGTGCCCTAATATACGCAACCTATTATGAGAAGTTGCAAAATTTATCCACTCAAAGAACGGAAACCTTCGCCCAGCGCTTCATGCGCATGACCGATAACCATGAATGCTTTTTCATCGATTTGATGCACCAGCGCTTTGAGACGCGGTACTTCGGATGGCATGACTACACAGTACAACACCGTGCGCACTTCCTGAGTATATCCGCCACGAGCGGGGAGCATGGTTACCCCGCGATCGAGTATGGCGATGATTTGTTCCGTGAGTTGATCGGGGGATTGCGTTACGATTAGCGCGGTTCGGGCGACGTTTAACCCCTGGCTCATCGCTTCCGCGGCCAAACCGCTGACATAGAGCATCACCAACGCGTAGAGTGCATTTTCCCAGCTAAAAGACAGACCCGCCAGCAAAATGATCAGCGCATCGGTAAAGAGATAACTCTGCGATACAGATATGCCCCGCCAATTACTAAGAATACGCGCCAGAATGTCGGACCCGCCACTGGTTCCCTGTCCGCGGTAGACCAAGCCAAAGCCAAAACCGCTCACTACACCGCCGTACAGCGCGTTTAATATCAAATCATCGGTAATGCCCCCCTCTGGCAAAACCGGCACAGGGATATCAACCAGCATCGAGAAAGCCAGCACCGCAAAAGCCGTGCGGAAAACAAAGTGCGGCCCACCAAGAAAACGCCAGCCCAAAATAAAAAGTGGCAAATTACCCAATACAACCATCAAACCAATCGGCCAACCCGAATAATGGTTGAGAATTTGCGCCAGGCCGCTAACTCCGCCGCTGGCGAGTTGTGCTGGAACCAGAAAAACGCGCAACGCCAACGCTTGCAGCGCCGCACCTGCAAAAATCAGCGCGTAATCACGCGCCGCGCGCCAGGTAAAGCGGAACTCACCCGATAATCTAATGGGAGTTAAAATGCCCATTGCGCGCTAAGCCTACGCGTCCAACAGGGATGTATTGGCCAGGGCTTCAACCACACCAACTACTGCCGAGTTATCCAGTTCGCGCATACCCATTTGCAGCATAGCATCGAAGAGCTGGGTATGAACCGCCGCTGCAGGGATCGGAACACCGTATTCGCGCGCCGTATCCATGACTATACCCAGGTCTTTGGCCTGCATATAGGCCTTAAACCCTGGCTGACGGTTGCCCGCGAACAAGCGTTCGGGTTTGACATCCAGCGTCCAGCATTGAGCGGCACCACCCTGAATAGCTGCAACTACCTTTTCAGGATCCGCTCCGGCCTTTTTTGCCAGAATCATCAATTCGCCCATCGCCACCATCTGGGCAGCTACCATGATTTGGTTGGCAGCTTTGGCAATTTGCCCCGCGCCAGCCTCGCCAACGTGGGTGATGCTCTTGCCAACCGCGTTGAATATTGGCAACACTTTTTCAAGCGCATCTGCCGGGCCGCCCACCATGATCGCCAGGGTGCCATTTTTTGCGCCAATATCGCCACCGCTGACAGGACAATCCAACGCGAGCACATCCCTTTTGCCCAATTGATTGGCAATCAGGCGCGCCGTCGCCGGCTTGATGGTTGAATTATCAACGAAAATCAGCCCATTCCGCGCGCCTTCAATGATGCCATCCGGCCCAAGCGCCACCAACTCCACATCAGGGGAATCGGGCAAGTTGGTAAAAACCACATCGACCTGTGCAGCAACTTCGGCTGGCGAATTAGCTTCTTTGGCGCCTCCGGCAACCAACTCGGCCACAGCGCCACGACTTCGATTATGCACAACCAGGGGGTATCCAGCCTTCAAGATATTGCGGGCCATTGATTTACCCATGATACCGAGGCCGATATATCCTACTGTTAGTTTCGCTGACATAAAAACTCCTTGGGGGTTGCTAATTCAATCTTGATAGCGTTTTTTGATATTGGGCACTAGATACTCCTCGAAGGCGCGCTGAACATCATAGTCTGGCTGCCAACCCCAATCGCGTCGCGCGGCGCTGTCGTCCATCTCCGCGGCCCAGCTATCCACAATCGTTTGACGCTTTACATCCGGGGTAAAATCAATCTGTGCAGCGGGGAAAAATTTCAACACCCATTGCTTGAATTCTTCTGCCGAGAGACTGAAGCTAGTGACATTATAAACACGCTGCCCAATAGCTTCGGTAGGCGCGGCAGCAAGGGCCAATAGTGATTTTACAGCATCAGGCATCGCCATAAAGGGGATGCGCACATCGGGGCGCACAAAGCAGCCATACGGTTCGCCTTTCGCAGCGGCGTGGAGCATCTCGGGGCCGTAGTCGCTAGTGCCACCGCTGGGAACGGTGAAGGCGCTGATCAGGCCAGGGAAGCGCACGGCACGGAAATCCACCATCGTGGATTGTTCTGCCGCCAATTGACGATAGTGTTCACTAAAATACACTCCCAACAATTCACAATATAATTTATTCGCGCCGTACATCGTGCGGGGATAATTCCACTCCCACTCGCGTACGCGGGCATATTGAGTTTTTGTCTCCAGATCGGGCAGGCCATAAACTGCGATCGAACTGGGGAAAATAAATTGCACGGGCTTGCGCCGCCATTCCGATTGCTCTGCGGCCAGGCGCAATAATTGCATCGTGCCATTGACATTGACCTGATGCGCCGCGCCTGGCGAAAACTCGCCGCGCGTTGAAAGCAGCGCCGCCAGATGATAAATGACTTCAAACTCATATTCACTCACCAGACGGTCCAATAATTTCTGGTCGAGGATATCGGCTTCCCAATGTGTTGTTAGCTCGCGTATATCTTCGGGCAGCGGATCCAAATCCAGGGTAAGCAGCGGAATATCTCCAGTTTTTGCCAGCGCTTCAATCAGCGCGTGACCGATTTCCCCCGCCGCGCCGGTAATTAGAATAGCTTTCTTTCGCATGATACTCTCCTTCAGTTAAGTAGAAGTATGCTAGAATGAATCGGTCGGATGTATTTTACAATACCACAAAATCCGCCGCCAATGACACTTGTCAGGTGTGCAGTATACGTACTGGAAATCCATAGAAGGCTCAACAATACCTTGCACGGTCATAAACTGCGGTTTTGTCCCGCTCGGAATAGCCACAGAGAT
>JACNJM010000254.1:14725-20706 GCA_014382605.1 Anaerolineae bacterium | reverse complement strand
GCTAATCGTTTACTCCGGCTAAATCGGGTTGGTTTGATATAATCTGCACAATCTTTTGGAGGTTTTGGTATGTTTCAATCGTTTGATTCCCGCCGTGAAGATGAATCGCGAATACGCAGTGAAGGACGTTTGCCTCCCGGTCAATCGTTAACGCAAAAATTCCCTGTGCTGCATTATGGGCCGGTGCCCGCTTTTGAGCCTGCCACCTGGGATTTTCGTGTTTGGGGCGAAGTCGAGAATCCGGTTGTTTGGAGTTGGGATCAATTTCTGAAGCTGCCGCGTACTACGCTTAAGATGGACATTCATTGTGTGACGCGTTGGAGCAAATTCGATACAGAATGGGAAGGCGTTTCGCTGCGCACGCTGATCGATGAGGGCTTCATTCAACCCACAGCGGAGGCTGCGTACATAATTCAACATGCCGAACACGGATATACCACCAATCTGCCGCTGGAAATTATGCTGCAAGATAATTTCTTGCTAGCCACCCACTTCGATGGTGAAGCCCTCACCCCCGATCATGGCTATCCACTGCGAGGGGTGGTCGGGCATATCCCCCAGCGGGAAGACATCCAAACCCCCTATCTTTGGAAGGGCGCTAAATGGCTGCGCGGTCTTGAATTCGCTAAAAATGATCGCCTCGGATTTTGGGAGCGCGCCGGGTATCATAACGATGCCGATGTCTGGAATGAGGAGCGCTTTGCGTAAATACTCGATGAGTGGTAAACGCGTTCTGATTATTGAAGACGACCTTGATAATACAACCCTGCTGCGCATTGTGCTTGAACGCGAGCAATATGAAGTGATTTGCGCCCAAGATGGGCAGGATGGCATGGCCGCGGCGCGAGCTTCTCGCCCTGATCTAATTGTTCTGGACCTGGACATGCCCCGACTGAACGGCTGGGATGTTTTGAAGCAGCTCAAGAATGATCAGAAAATGGAGCCGATCCCGATTGTGGTGGTCACAGCGCATCTGATGAAAGATGAGCGTAATAAAGTATTTGCTGCCGGGGGCGCAGGCTATGTGCAAAAACCTTTTGGCATTCAAGAATTGGTGGGGGAAATTCAACGCCTGCTCTAACGCAGGCCAGGCAAGATGGCGTTTATTGGGGGGGGATCAAGGTGAAAACTTCGTAATTAATATCTAAGTGATCGCGTTGTAGTGTCGGGCAATTTTTGGCTGTGTGGTCATAGGGCAGCACAACGTGTGTAACACCCTCTGCATAAAGCTCTTCGAGGGCCGCACAACCATATGTTGAATTTATAGCTTGATACAGCCGCCCCGCCATGCGCACGCGGCGATACCATTCCAGCACTTCTTCATCTTTATAGGGGATGGATTTGAACTCCACAAAAATAGAGGCGCCTGTTTCCAGGCGAAAATTCTGCAAATTAAGCGGAATCACATAAACTTGGCCCGGGGTGTGGGTTTCGATAACATGGGCTATCATTTTGTGATCGGGGCTGGTTGCACGATCCTGGGCGTTGACGATGAAGATGCCTGCCCCGGCCAGCGCCAGCAAAATCGCTGCGGTGATGCTGATGTTCAGCAGGGCGCGTTCGTGACGTTCAATAAAAGTGGTGAAACGATGGCAAAACCATTGTAGCGCGGCGCCAACCAGCGCCGCCAGCGCTAGCGGCATCAGCACCGTAGAAATGCGCCAGGGGAATAACAGCGCCAGAACATGATTTCCAGTGATCATTTGAGCCGCGGTCAACAGGGATGCAACTAGGAAAGGAACCAGCAGAATATAAACTAGACGCGTCTTGCGCGTCAAATAGATGGCAATCAGCATCAGCCCAATTTTTACGGCTACGCTCATATCCCACCACTCGGCGGGTAGCGCGTGATGCGGGATGCGAAACTCAACCAGCAGGCGGCGCGCTTCGGCAATCAGAGTCGGCCCGGAGGGGGAGAAGATAATTAGCGCATGATACAAAATTGGCAACACGCCCAACAAGGCCAGCAGACCCAACCATAGCGGTTGGCGTATGTTGCGCTGTTCCCACAATAGAATACCCATGAATACTGCTGTCAGTACGCCCGCGCTGAGTAGATAGGTGGGGTGGAAGGTTGCCGCCAATACCAGCGGCAGCGCACTCCACAGGGGCTTGTCGCGCAAGAAGAGATTGATCGCCAGCAGCAGCAGCACGCCAAAGGTACTCGGCTGAAAGACTTCGCCTAGTAAACGCTGACCCGCCACGCCGCCGTCAAAAAGATAGGCCCAGTTTGTGCCCAGGCTGCGCACCAGCACAAAACGCAGGGCCGCGGCGTTGAAAGCAGTGAACAGGGCTAGAAACAACCCGCGCGAAAGCCGCGTTTGACCCGTATCGAAAATCTGCTGAACAATGCCCAACAGGCTGAAGAGATAAATCCCTGCCAGAATCCCAAAATATAGATAGAACACTGGCGGCCAGGCCAGCAAGCGATAGGTGATATAAACCAATCCGCTGAATACAGGTGTGGGGTCGAGTGTATTTGCCAACCAATCGGCGCTGAGATCGCCCCAGCCTGCCTTTGCCAGGCCGTGTAGAAAGTACTGATTCTGGTTGGAGGTGAACAATGGAGCCTGCGAGTAGGCCAGCGTGAAGAGAAGGCTCCACAGGATGAGAAAAAGAATCTGCTTTTTGGTGAGTATATTCACGAGATGATGGGGGCGCGTCAGTTTTCTTCGCGGTGATGAAAATTTTTCGACACTGGTTCCATCCGCTTGCATTCTCCCCGGCGGATTTCGTAGCTATCGAAGTCGCGCGCCACGCGCACGTTATTAAAGTTGGCGCGGGCTTCTGTCAGCACATCACGTTCGCGATAACGCCGCGAGAGATGAGTCAGGATCAGATGTTTAATATCGGCGTCGGTGGCAAAGCTGGCCGCCTGCTGTGCGGTAAGATGCCCAAATTGGCGCGCCATTTCTATTTCTGATTCGAGATAGGTTGATTCGACAACCAACGCATCCAAACCACGCAGGTAGGGGAGCAAATTGTCGGTGCGGCCTGTATCGCCAACAAGCGCTATGCGCACGCCCTCACGTACCGGGCCGAGAACATCATCGGGCTGGATTTCGCGCCTATCGGGCAGAGTCACCACCTGGCCTCGGACGAGTTGTCCACGCCACGGGCCGGGGGGAATATTTAGCTTATCGGCTTTGTCTGTCAAAAAGGGACGACGCGAGGCTTCCTCAAATAAATATCCCAACGAGGCCGCCCCGCGGTGAGTAACATCAAACGCCGATACGCTGAAATCTTTATTCGTGAAAATGACACCCGGCGAAATGGCTTCCAGACGCACATCAATGGGCGGGCGCACGCCCCGGAAGACCACTTTGAAGAGCAAATCGTCAATGCGTTCCAGCGTGCGCGCCGAACCCATAATCACCATTTCATCCATTGTTTCCCAGCGCGCCAGCGTGGATACCAGCCCACCCAGCCCCAGAATATGATCGAGATGGCTATGGGTGATCAGAATGCGGTTCAGCCCCTTAAAGCCCAGCCCCGAACGCAAAATTTGCCGTTGGGTGCCCTCGCCGCAATCGACCAGAAAGCGGTGCTCATTATGTTGAATCACCTGCGATGACAACCCGCGATGAAACGAGGGGGCCGAAGCCGATGTGCCGAGAAATGTGATTTGAAACAAAATTTGTTTTCCTTTCGAGAAGTAATCTATTCTACCGCAAGGCGATTGATCGCCCAAGCCTTTTCCGGCAAAGGTTGAATCAGCCCATTTGTGCTATAATCCTCGGCATGGTCCGCAAAAAAATATCCTCATCGCGCAAGAAAACCAGCTCCAAAAAACGCAAACCGGTTGCTTCCAAACGCCAGGGGTTATCCCTGGATCGCAAACTCGATATCGCCGGGGTGGTCATGGCTGCGATTGGCTCGCTGACCCTCTTTGGGATGCTCGCATCCAGCAACAGCGCTGTTATGGGCGGCTGGCTGGGGATCGTGTTGCAACTCTTTGGCTGGGGTGGCTATATTTTGCCGCTGGGCCTGATTGTAGTCGGCTTGTGGTTGGTTTTTCGCAATTTCGAGCGTCTGCCGCAACTCTCGCTGGAACGCGCCGTGGGCATTTTTCTGCTGTATGTGTTTTTGCTGGCGCTCTTTTCCTTTTTCGCACATCTCATTGAACTCAGCGCCCTGATGACACTAAACCCTGAGATCAGTGGCGGGGGTATTCTTGGCGGCTGGTTCTTCACTTTGCTGAACTCATTACTCGGTATTGGCGGAACACTGGTGATTTTGCTCGCCTGGCTGGTGCTGGCGTTGGTCATCACCCTGGATATGACGGTTTGGGAGATGTTCCGTTGGCTGGCTCCATTGGGGATGAATTTCCGCTCGGCGCGACAACGCGTTTTTAGGCGAATCAATACAATTCTGAAGAAGATTTTTCCTCCACCCCAACAGGCTATGCCGACGCGCCCCGCGGCGGGGGTGGTCGTCCCTCAGGGGATAGCGCCCTCACAAGGATTGGTCAGCGAACAACCCCGCGTCGAGCCGGTACATCCCCCTCATGAGTGGGTACTTCCTGTGGTGGATGAAATCCTGGAAGCCGGTGACGAAGTGCCTATCGATGATGAATTTGACCGCCAACGTGCCAGAACCATCGAAGAGACGCTGGCATCCTTTGGCGCGCCGGGGCGTGTAGTTGAGATCAACCGCGGCCCCACGATTACACAATTTGGTATCGAACCCGATTTTATTGAATCGCGCGGCACGCGGCGGCGCGTGCGCGTGAATAAAATTGCCAACCTGGCCGACGATATGGCCCTGGCGTTGGCCGCCACGCGTGTGCGCGTTGAAGCGCCTGTTCCGGGCAAGGGTTATGTGGGGATTGAAGTACCTAATGAAAACGCCGCGCTGGTGTCATTGCACGATGGCATTACCAATGCAGCTTTCAACCGGCTCGATAACCGTCCGCTGAGTTTTGCCCTGGGGCAAGATGTGGCCGGTAACGCCGTGGCGGCTGATCTGGCGGCCATGCCGCACCTGCTCATCGCCGGAACAACCGGTTCGGGTAAGTCGGTGTGTGTCAACGCGATTATTGCCTGCCTGTTGGTGCATAATACCCCCGATGAGTTGCGTCTGATTATGGTGGACCCCAAACGTGTGGAGCTAACCGGCTATGACGGCATTCCGCATTTGCTGGCTCCAGTGGTGGTTGAGCTAGACCGTGTGGTGGGCGCGTTGCAATGGGTGACGCGCGAAATGGATCAGCGTTATGAGAAATTTGCCGATATTGGGGCGCGTAACCTGATCGATTACAATGCCCAGGCCGATTCGCACGGGCTGCGCAAGCTGCCCTATTTGGTAGTTATCATTGACGAATTAGCCGATCTGATGATGCTGGCCCCCGATGAAACTGAACGCTCGATTACGCGCATGGCGCAGTTGGCGCGCGCCACCGGAATTCATATGGTGATTGCCACGCAGCGTCCCTCGGTAGATGTAGTCACCGGGCTGATTAAGGCCAACTTCCCGGCCCGGATTGCTTTCGCTACCGCATCGGGGACGGATAGCCGCGTGATTCTCGATCAGCCCGGCGCCGAGCGCTTGCTGGGCAGCGGCGATATGCTCTTTATGGCGCCCGATGCCCCCGCAGCGGTTCGCCTGCAGGGTGTTTTTGTCTCTGATCTGGAAATTTTGCGGCTGGTGCAATACTGGCGCAGGCAGCATGGCTATGTGGCACCCACTTCGGTGGCTACCGCCGCCGGAGGCTACCCCGATGGTGTGCCGCGCCATATTCCCCTCAAGCAATTGGAATTCTGGGACGAAGAGAAGATGAAGCCCGAAGAAGACCGCGATGTGCTGTACGACGAAGCCGTAGACCTGATCCGGCGCAAGGGGCGCGCCTCAGTCTCGATGCTGCAACGCGCCCTGCGGATCGGCTACACCCGCGCCGCGCGTCTGATTGATACCCTGGAGCAGGATGGCATCATCGGCGGCTCTACGGGCAGCGCCGCCCCGCGCGATGTACTCGATTATGG
>JACNJM010000254.1:0-14525 GCA_014382605.1 Anaerolineae bacterium | reverse complement strand
ACCCCAATTGCAAAATATGCCAGCGACAGCAGCGTCAGGGCGGAAAATTCATAGACCAATTCGCCAAAATCTACCCCTAATGTGAAGATTTTATTCAGCGCCGAAACAGCGTGGGTGGGCGGCAAAAAATCGCCCAGGCAAATTTCAATTTCGCCCAGGCGAAACAGTACAGGCATTGGGACGGGGAAGGCTGCCCCGCTCAGGAACATGAAAAATCCCAGGGGGAAATTTGCGATCACAAAGGCCTGTGAGACTGTGCGCGAGAAGGCGGCCACGATCATCCCTGTGCCAATGATTGAAAAACCGGTCATAATGCCGATCATGATCGCCATCCAGATGGCGCCCTGACTGCGAAAACCCAGCAAGACAGCCACGCCAAAAGTTAACAACACTTCAGCAATCGCAATCACCAATAACCAGGCGGTTGTTCCCCCCATTAATTCAAACGCTGTCAAGCGAGTTATTTGCAAGCGACGGAGAGTGCCGCTCTCGACTTCGCGCGTCAGCAGCATTGCGGCCTGGAAGATCATCAAGATGACTGCCAGTACCAGCAGCCCGGGGACATAAATCTCGAATTCGGTGCGCGCCGCCGAAGCCCCCAAAGCTGTTTCCACAAGTTCAACGGGGCGCGGCACATCTGTCGTGGCCGCTACATACTGATCTATGGCGCTCATCGCCATGACTGCCGCGATGGTGTAATAGGGATTGGAAATATCGCCGACAAACTCAAGCGCCGTGGATTGTCCAGCTTCGCCCAACAGTACTGTTGAAAAATCAGCAGGGATAATAATGAGCAGCGCCGCGCCGCGGTTGCGCAGTTTCTTTTCTGCCTGAGAACGATCCTGTGTTTCATGCACTTGCAGCATATTGCTGCCATCTTTATAGGTGAGATTTTGCATCTCCAAGATGGCCTGCTCTCCGGCGTTGGGGCTGTGTATATCCTGATTGATGACCAGCACCGCATACGAGGTGGAGGCATTGCCCCCGGTGAACATCCAGTACAACAGCACAAAGAGCGGCGCGAAGGCCAGGCTCAGACCCAGCACCCATAGATCGCGTTTTTGCTCGAGGGCGCATTTGCGGAATACACTCCAAAATCTCATTGGCGCAGCCTCCGCCCGGTGAGCGCGATAAAGACATCTTCAAGGGTGTTGGCGCGCAAATGCACTTCGCCGATCTTGGTTCCGGCCTGGCGCAATCTTTCGATAAGAGCAGGAATTTTCTCGACCATATTATGCCCGCGTAAGATGATCTTTCCGTTGGTCAGTGCGGCTTCAGCAGCAAATGGCTGCGTTACTGCCAGAACTTGCTCCAGTGCGATATTCTGCACAGCGATCTCCAGTATGTCGCCTGCTCCGATGGAATGCTTGAGCGCATCTGGCGTGTCGAGTTTCAGCAGCTTGCCGTGGTCCATAATGGCTACGCGGTCGGCCATGCGCTCGGCTTCATCCATATTGTGCGTGGTCAGGATGATGGTTTTTTCGCGCGCCAGTGAGCGAATATATTCGCGTACCATAATGCGGCTTTGTGGGTCGAGACCGGCTTCGGGTTCATCGAGAATGAGAATCTCCGGGTCGTGGATCAACGCCAGGGCCAGGTTGAGTCTGCGCTTCATCCCCCCGGAGAGTGTGGCGGCTAACTGATTGCGCTTGTCACTCAGCCCCAGGGTGTCGAGCAGTTCATCCCCGCGCTGGCATGCTGCCCGGCGGTGCATGGCGTACATCTCCCCGACAAATTCTAGCTGTTCAATGCAGGTTAATTTTTCCCACAAAATGGTCTCTTGCGGGCAAACCCCCACGCGTGTGCGCGCACGCAGACTGCCGCCATGCACCGACTCGCCGTGAATAAAAACCTGCCCGGCATCAGGCGGCAGCAATCCGCAGAGCATGTTGATTGCGGTGGTTTTCCCCGCTCCATTTGGTCCTAACAAGCCCAATATCTCGCCCTGCAAAATCTCCAGGCTGAGGTTATCTACGGCGATGAGATTGCCATAGCATTTGACGAGTTTATCGGCACGCAAAATAATCGCTGGCACGGGCTTTTCGTTTTACTCCGCTAACAAATAGGCCATAATCCATTGCGTAGTGGCTACGAGCGCATCGGTATGCGTGCGCTCGTAGTTATGCGAAGCATCCACGCCGGGGCCGATGAGCGAGACGGTTACATCGCCCCCCGCTCGCCAATAGGCTTCGCCATCGGAGCCATAATAAGGGTAAATATCTATTTTGTAGGGAATTTCGTATTCATCGGCCAGGGTGCGCAGTTTTTCATTCATGCCATAGTGGTATGGGCCGCCCGAATCTTTGACGCATAATGTGGCGTGAAATTCATCGGAAGTTTGACCCTCGCCGATGGCTGCCATATCTACGGTGAGTAGTTCAGCCATATCGGCGGGGAAGCCCACCGCGGCGCCGTGCCCAACTTCTTCGTAGTTGCTGATGTGCAAAATCGTGGTTTGGGTAGGTTTCAATCCGGCGTCGTTGAACGCTTTGACTGCCGCCACAATATTGGCAACACAAGCCTTATCGTCGAGATGGCGCGAGCGCACAAAACCGTTGATGATTTCGACGCGCGGGTCAAAAGCCACAAAATCGCCGACTTCAATGCCCAGGGCACGCGTATCTTCAGCGGATGTGGTACGCGCATCCAGGCGAATTTCGATGCTATCGTCATCGCGTTTGGTTTCGCCGACATCGCTGCCATAGACATGCACGCTGGATTTGGTCAGTAGCAGCGAACCACGGATATCATCACCCGCGCGGGTGAAAACCGTGCAGCCCTCGCCTTCCACCGTATTCCAGGGGAAGCCGCCAATGCGCGTCAGTTTCAGGCGGCCATTGCTCTTGATTTCTTTGACCATCGCGCCGAGGGTGTCTACATGCGCAGTGACGCCGCGCGGGGCAGTCGAATCTGCCCCGCGCCAGATGGCGACCAGCGCCCCCTTGCGGGTGCGGGACAGACTCAAAAACGGGAATCCACGCAGGGCTTGCTCCGTGTAGTCAATCGCCTTTTCGGTGAATCCGGTCGGGCTGGGGATATTCAACAATCCGGTCAGAAAATCCAGCATATAGGTCTGATCAATTTGGGGGAGTGATTTCATTAGTCTTCCTTACTCGGGGTGAGGGTATTCGAGTCCTTCAAATTCCTGAATAATTTTGCGCCATGCATCGGGTACGGGGATAGTTTTGCTCGTGTGATAATCATACGCCACCAGCACCGAAGCGCCTTCGGCAAATACCTGCTGGCTTTGGGCGTCTTCAATGCTGTAAATACTTTCCATGCTTTTATTGCCCAAGCGAGTAATGCGCATGCCCACACGCAGCGACTGCCCCCACAGAATAGGCGCTTTAAAAGTAAGCTGCGCGTCGGCCATAATCATGCCGAAATCGAAAAACGAACCGCCGTCCCAAAGGCCAAGCTGGCGGGCATAGCCCACGCGGGCTTGTTCCAGGTAAGTTAGATAGCGGGCGTTGTTGACATGCCCCTGAGGGTCAAGATCGCCATAACGCACGGTGATGGGTTGATAAAAACGGTATTTGGACATGTTTAGATTATACCAATGCAAGCGCGCCAGAGAGCAAACTCGCAAAGATAGATGAAGGCACTGCGGCTTTTGCGCCTGGAGTTGTTTTTTGCTGTGCTTTACGGATTGTCTGTTCCGCATTAGAATTAGACGCATGAGCGAAGAAAATTTGCACGAAACCCAACCTACGAATATAACGCCTCCCTCTGTGGAGGATACTTCTCCAATTCGGGTAACGCCTGCCCCTGAAGAAACGTCACCGAAGAAAAAGAAACGCCGCGCCTGGATGAAAACTGCCGGGATGGTTGTGCTGGGCCTGGTGTTGATTCTGCTCGTCAGTGGATTTTTTGGTTATCGCAATGGCATCAATCGACGCATGAATCTTGAATTAGACCAAAGAGCATTGCTAACCGCCGAACAATTCACCCTGGGGGTGCTGGATATGGAAGCCGGGAATTACGCCAGAGCCAGACAGCGCTTTGAATATGTCATCGGTCTGGACCCATCCTACCCGGAAGTGACGACCAAGCTGGCTGAGGTGCTCATGGTTCTCAATGTGACGGCTACGCCCACGGCCGCGCCGACTCCTACTGAGGCCCCCATTACCCCCACGCCCGATACGCGTGCCATCGAAGAGTTATTTACAAAAGTCAACGGCCATGTTGCTAATCAAGAATGGACGGAAGCCATCGAGACCGCGGAAGAAATTCGCAAACGCGACGCCGAGTTTTATCCCCTGAAAATTGATGGTATTTTATACCTGTCACTGCGGATGCGCGGCATCCAGAAGATCGGTCGCGGCAGCCTGGAAGGCGGCATCTACGACCTGACATTGGCCGAGAGCTTCGGTGTGCTCGACACTGAAGCCGATGGCTGGCGCAACTGGGCGCGGCTCTATCTCACCGGTGCCAGTTTTTGGGATGTAGACTGGCCGCAAGCGATCAATTACTTCCAGGAACTCGCCTCAATCACTCCTAATCTGCACGATGGCTCCGGCTGGTCGGCTTCGCAGCGATATGTAGATGCGCTGGTTGGTTATGCCAAATTCCTCGAGTCGCAGAGCTACTGGTGCGATGTCGATGAGCTTTACGATCAGGCCTTCCAGTATACCGGCAACGCCATCTACCAAGAAATGATGTTGGCGGCGCAAGCCAATTGTCAGTGATGCAAACCCCAACCTGGGCGCTTACAATTGCATATTGGATCCACATGCAGGCCACCGTCGTTTGGATCGGTGGCCTTGCTATATTATCGATTGTCGTCATCCCCGCGGCGCGCAAAGCCCTCGACGATAATCCATATGCCGCGCTGCTGGATGCGCTCCAGCGCAAGCTGGATCCGCTAGCCTGGTTCAGCGCGGCTTTATTGCTGGGCAGCGGAATGCTGCAAATGAGCGCCAGCCCGCATTATGATGGATTTCTGGCAATCAACAGTTCGTGGGCGGGGGCAATGCTCATTAAGCATCTGGTCTTTGGGCTGATGATAGCCTTCAGCGCCGCGTTCACCTGGGGGGTATTACCGGCGCTGCGCCGGGCAGCGATCAAACAGGCGCGCGGCCTATCCACGCCAGAGATGGGACAACTTCAGCGCCGCGAGCGATTCCTTTTACGATTCAATTTGGTTTTAGGAGTAATTGTTTTGGCGTTGACGGCTTTTGCGCGTGCGGTTTAACGCAAGACACAATAAATAGCGTTGTTCCCGAACAAACCTTGCCCCCTTGCGAAAGTGCGTAAGTCCTGGTTAAATTTTTTCCACAACCCAAAAGTGAGATAACCCCAACACCCGCAGCGGCGTGCGCTCCAGAAGTTGCAGCGCCGCCCGAAGAACGCGTCCCAAAAAACCATAGCGGGCAATGATATTATCATACGCGCCAAATACAACGGTTTGCTCAATTGTAGAAATTGGTAAATTTATAAACAGCTTTCGCATATCTTTGGGTGAATACACTTTTACATGGGGAGCCAGCTTGTCCCTCCATCGCCGTGGCAGCCAGTTGACCAGGGGTTTATTGCCAAAATAATATTTGCCGCGCCAGTAAATGCCATGCGTTTCGAAGGGATAGCCGCGGTTGGGGCAAAAAATCACCGCCCGACCACCAGGCTTGAGTACGCGCACCATCTCGGTCACCGCGACGCGGTCATCTTGCACATGCTCGACGACTTCGTGACTCAAAATCAGGTCATAGCTCTCTGTGGGGAAGGGCAAATGCTCCCCGGCCGCGTTGACAATATGCGGCGAGTTGGTGTGTGCCTCCGCTCCGCGTTCAAAATCAAATTCCAGCCCAACGACTTTGCCCCCAAAAGCGCTCAATTTCTCCACATACATGCCCACGCCGCAGCCATTCTCTAACACGCGGCCGCGTACACGTTCTCCCGTAGTATCTAAAATCATCTGCAAGCGGCGATCTTGGCCCGCCCGCCAGACATACGAAGGTTCGCCGCGCAAAGCGGCTTTGTCAAAATTTCTGTTGGTCATCGTTCATCCTCCCACTTTAGATAGCGGTCGTTCTCGATGCCAAGCCGCGCCAGGGCACGCCCAACGATCTGATCTATCATTTCATCAAGCGTAGCCGGGAGCGCATAAAAAGCAGGCACAGGCGGAAAGATAACCGCGCCAGCCTGAGCCGCCAAGTCCATCAAGCGCAGGTGGCCGCGGTGCAACGGGGTTTCGCGCACAACCAGCGCCAGTGGACGGCCTTCTTTGAGCGTTACATCGGCGGCACGGGAGAGTAAATTATCGGAATAGGAGTTGGCGATTGCAGAGAGCGACTTGATCGAGCAGGGGATGACAATCATTCCGCATGTGTCAAAGGAGCCAGACGCGATAGGTGCGCTGATGTCACTATGTTTGTGGATAACATCGGCGAGGGCGAGGACATCATCCAATTCCCAATCGGTTTCCTGTTGGAGGGTGAGCCGCGCCGAGGGAGAGATGACGAGATGCGTTTCTACCTCGAGGTGGGCGCGCAGAATTTGAAGGGTTCTAATCCCGAGGATCGCCCCCGACGCGCCGCTGATGGCCACAATGATGCGTTGACTCACTTCGCGCCCCAATGGATCGCCACCACGCCAAACATGCGCCGCCGAAAAGCAACTTCGCCAAAGCCTACGGCGCGCATTTTTTTAGCCAAATCTTCGGCCAGTAGGAAATTTTCGGACGAATCGGGTAAATAGGTGTAGGCTTCGGCTTCGCCAGTGAGCAGCTTGCCCAACGCGGGAATGATGGTATGCATGTGAAATGCAATCAGCGGAGCCAGCGGGCCGGGGCGTGGCTTGGTTGTATCGAGCGAGACCATGCGTCCACCGGGTTTCAGTACGCGGTATTGCTCGGCCAAGGCCTGAGGCAGATCAATGACATTGCGCAGCAAAAAGCCGGAGATGACCGCGTCAAACATATTATCGGGGAAAGGGATATGCAACGCATCCACGGCAGACCAATCGACAAATTGGCCGCCAGGGCGAGTTTGTCCCACTTTCATCATCTCGAGGGTGAAATCGGCGGCGATGGCCTGGGAACCGGGATTCTGTTGGAGGGCCTCAAAACTCAGGTCGCCGGTGCCCGCCCCGAGGTCCAGCACGAGGCTCCTGTTGGGGGGCAGGGCAGCCCGTCGGATGACCTCCCGCCGCCAGTGCGCATCTTGCCCCATCGTCATTAAGCGGTTCATCACATCGTAGCGCCCGGCGATGCGGGTAAACATAGCTTGAACGTATGAAGCCCGTTCACGGCCTGTGAGGTGAGTCATGCGGCAGAGTTTACCATAATTCCCCATCCCCCCGACCCCTGCGCAGGAAGGGGGAGAAGTTCTAAAAAAACATGGACGTGGTAGTTTTTGCCACGCCCATGTTTTTTAAGGTATTTTCAGAGGACGGAAAAATTACTTTGCGCCAGCTGCCTTGACATCGGCGATGGCTTTTTCGACATTGACGAAGGGTAGAATAATAAGCCCCATCACAAAGAAGAAAATCAGCGAGAGCAGCGCCGGGCGCAGACTGCCGAAGGCCTGGTTCATGACACCGAAGATCAACGGCCCAATCCAGGAGGTGCCGCGCTCAGAGATTTCGTAGAAGGAGTAGTATTCGGCTTCTTGCCCATCGGGGATCATCTGCGCGAAAAGGCTGCGGCTGATGGCCTGACTGCCGCCCATCACCAGGGCGATGAAAGCGCCCAAAATCCAGAATTGCAGCACGCGTGTTTCACCCTGCAGGCCAGCATAGGCAAAGATGACTACGCCCGACCAGACTACCAGGCTAATGATAATGGAGCGTTTGGCGCCCACCCATCCGGCCAGTTTGCCCCAGAAGAGCGCCCCACCGAAAGCCACAAACTGAATCATTAGAATGACCATCGTCAGCGTGCTCTGATCGAGTTCAAGCCCGCCGCGCACCAGTGGCGCTGCTGCAAATGTGGCCGCGACCGCGATCACGGTTTGGATGCCGTCGTTGTAAAGGAAATAGGCCAGCAGGTATTTGAGTGTTTCGGGAAAATTCTTGATCTCTTTGAGGGTTTTGCGTAACTGACCAAAACCCATTTTGAGGTAGGTTGTGCCCGCAGGTAATTGGCGCGAGGCTTTGCGCGAGCGCAAGCGTGCCCAGGTGATGAAAGAGAACCCCAGCCACCAGACACCGGCGGAGGCCAGATTGATGCGTACAGCCAACCCGCTAGGAACACCCAAGTCTTCACTGAACATGTAAAAGGCCAGGTTGAAAACCAAGAGCAACCCGCCGCCGAGATAACCCAGCGCCCAACCGTAGGATGAAACTCGATCGCGTTGGTCTTCGGTGGCAATATCGGGCAGGTAGGCATTATAAAAGACAATCGCCGCGCCAAATGAGAGATTGGCTAGCAAGAAAAGCACGCCGCCCAGCCACCATACAGGCTGAGTGACAAAGAACATGGCGATGGTTGCCACCGCGCCGATGGTGGCGAAAACTTGCATCATTTGCTTGCGCAGATGCGAATAGTCGGCGATGGCGCCCAGAATGGGCAGGAACAAGACCTGCAAGAAAACAGAGAGGGAAACGGTATACGGCAGGAATGAATCCGGGGCAATCGGAATGCCGAGGAAACGCGCCATGCCATCGGCATGAACTTCGGCGGCGGTGGCTGCCAGCGAGGCCAGATACGGGCCGAGGAAAACTGTCCCTACTGTGGTGCTGAAGGCGGAGTTGGCCCAGTCGTACATGCCCCAGCCAAAAATTTCGCGCTTGTCATTGGGTTTAGGTTTAGACATAATAGCTCCTTATGCGTGAGGAAAGAAAAAACACTTGGATAAGCGAATAGTTGTGCTGTTGGCAATTGAAGATGAAAGTTGAAGGTTAGCCGTTCACAAATCGTTCCCAAGCGGCCTCACCTAATTCTGTGATGATGCGCTCGGCGAGTAAATCGAACTCATAGATTGTGCGTTGTTCGGCGGCGGCAATCGCGTAGGGGAACATCTCGCCGCGTTCGGGATAATCCAGATTCATTTTGGCGTGTGAATCTTCGGGCAAACCGGGAAAAACCCAAGGAGTGAGAAAGGGCAACACATAGATCAGCGCTTCGCCGAAGTAGACTTTTCCGGAGTGCAGTTTCGGATGTGTAAGCAAAACTTCATCCAGGGCAATCACCCCCGAGGGTGCGGGCAGCGCTTCGGTTCCGTTGAACTGATCGCGCCACAAATAGACATAATTGCTGTGGGCATAGAAATCCTGTGCGGCATGTGTCAAGCGTCCAAAAGCCTGCCAGGCTGCGATCACATCGGCGCCATTCCGCAATACACGCTGCACAATCTGACGCTGGGCCTCCATATAGGCATACCCGGCTTCAAAGGCATTGCTATCGAAATGATACTCATCATGTCCAACCAGGGCCAACAGGCGATCCTGTTTCAGATTGGCGGCAATCATCGTCTTTAACGCCGCAGGGCTGATGCGCGCGCCCAGAGTTTTAGTGAGCATCTCGGTGTGGTAAATGATTTCCATAATTTTTACGGCCCGGCCACGGCTACGGCCAGCCGGTCGGGGTGCAGGTATTTCTGCGCCGCGGCCAGAGCGGTTTCAGGTGTGACCGCGTTCACCAGATCGGCATAGCGCAAATAATAATCCAGGCCCAGGTCGTAGCGCGCCAGGCTAATCAGCGCACCGGCCACGCCGCCATTCGATTCCAGCGCCAGCGGAAGCCGCCCAATATAGCTGGCTTTGCTGTCCGCAAGTTCGGCCTCCGTTACGGGTTCGGTCACAAAACGCCCAATCTCGCTGCGGATCAAGTCAACCGCCCGCTCCACATTGGCCGGGTTCACGCCCGCACTCACCGACCACGGGCCAGGGCCAACGCCGCCGCTCAGACGGCTGAACGCATAATAGGCCAGCCCGGCCTGCTCGCGCACTACCTCGCCAATCCGCCCCATCATGCCAAATTGCCCCAGCACGCTATTGCCCAGCGAAGCAGCAAAGAAAGCGGTCGATTTTCGGGGAGGCCCCGCCGCGCCGATGATAATATTGGATTGAATTTTGCCAGGAATTTCAACCCGCTGCTCGATCAGTTCCCCAAGAGGAGTCAGCGCGGGAAGTTGGGGTGATTCGGGTTGGTGATGGTTGCTCCAATCTCCAAGCGTATCCTGCACCCAGGCGACCGCCTGTTGAGCGTCTACTGCGCCGACTATAGCAATTACCATCCCGCGCGGGCCATAGTGTTGGGCGTGAAAATTCACCAGATCATCCCGCGTAATCGCCGAGACGGTTTCAGGCCAGCCATCTTCCGGGCGGCCATAGGGGTGATCTTTGTACACAATCTGATCGAAGGTCATACCGGCCATATCGCCGGTATCCTGGGCGCGCAGTGTCAGGCCGGTGAGCAGTTGCGCTCGTAGGCGTTCAACTTGCTCGGCAGGGAACGCGGGTTGGCGCAAAGTCTCACTGAGCAATTCCAGCAGCAGGGGCAAATCTTCGACCAATGCGCGCCCGCCAAAACCGGTGGTGTGCGTCGCACTGTTAAAACTCATGCTGGCGCCAACACTCTCCAGGGCGTTATAAATCCCCTGAAAATCGCGCGGCTGCGTGCCGCGCATCAACGCCGCGGCGGTGAAATCCGCCAGGCCCAGTTTTTCATCACTATCGAAGAGCGCGCCCACATCCAGATAACCGTTGATCGTCACCGAAGGGCTGTTGAAATTCGAGCGCGCCAGCACAGTGATGCCATTGGGCAATTCCACGCGGGCGATGTCGTCAGGGCCGGGGAGGGATGAATTTTGAATGTTCATGCTGTCGCCCCATTTGTAGGTAAATAGGTGCCCAACACGCGGTTGCGCGGGATGAGATAGGTTTGCGCGATGCGTTGCACATCGGCAGGCGTCACCGCCGAGAGACGGTCTAAATAGGCGTTGAACCACTCATAGGAGGCAAACATCTCCGAAAAGCCCATCCAAAAGCCCTGATTGGTAATGCTCTCACTGCCATAGGCAAATAAAGCGCGTGCCTGCTTGACCGCCCGTTCCACAGCCTCAGCGCTGGGGGGTTCTTGCTGCACGCGTTCAATGGCTTCATCTAAGGCCAGAATGACATCATCGGGCTTGCGCTCCGGATGCACCGTAATGGTAATCTCGTAGCCAAAAGGATCGATCGTAGCAGGCAAACCGCCACCCACGCCGACAGCCAAGTCACCTTCGACCAGTTTTTTATACAGGCTGGAAGTTTTATTCGAGATGCCGCCACCGAACATATTCAAACCGCTTGGCCCGGTTAGCAAGCTATCCAATACCATAAAGGGGAAGAAATCATCATCCACTGCGCGGGGGGCGTGATAAATTGCCTGAATAAAAGCCGTATCGTCTGTGCCTTCAACCACCAGGCGATGCTCTCCGCGCAGGGGCGGTTCGGGGCGCGCTTTGCGCGGCGGTTCAACACCCGCGGGGAGTGCCTCAAATAATCCACGGATGCGTTCCAGCATCACTGCGCTGTCGAAATCGCCAGCCACGGCCATTGTGGCATTATTGGGTACATAATAGGCGCGGTAGTGCTGGTAGAGATCGTCGCGCGTCATTGTTTCCAGGTCGGCCATATCGCCGATAATTTCATGGTGATAGGTGTGTACGCGAAAAGCCGCTGCTCGAACTGCTTCGCCCAACTGAAAAAGTGGCTCATTTTCGTGCCCCTGGCGTTCAGAGATAATCACCGTGCGTTCGGAGTTGACTTCATCGGGGGCGAAAACGCTGTTGACCATGCGATCCGCTTCCAGGCTCAGGGCCAGGTCAATTTTATCGGCAGGCATCGTCTCAAAATAAGTCGTCCAATCGAGATAGGTGAACGCATTCCACAAGCCCCCTTCGCGCGAGATGGCTTTATCCAACACATTCGATGGAAACTGCGGCGTACCTTTAAATTGCATATGTTCAACCCAGTGCGAAATTCCGGTCTGGCCAGGAACTTCATCGCGCGAGCCAACGCGATACCACACCCAGCTACTAATAATGGGTGCGGTGTGTATCTCTTTGAGCATGATTTTCATGCCGTTCTCGAGTTGGTGGGTGGAAAAAGAACTACTCATTAATACCTCATTTTTTCAATAAAGAATATAAATCGCACAGAAAACCCCAAGCTCCCTGGCATAAAGCCCATTCGTCCACAGGGGTACTTTCTTGCATCAAAAGTTGATTATAGGGTTCAACCACCTGCTGTAACCCAACAAACGGATCGTGTAAGCCAGTATCTTTGAGCGGAATACTCACATCTACAACCAGATGCACCGGCACGGTTTCATTCACCGGAACTGTAATATCCAGCGCAATCGGCAAATTGGTACCCGCCGGGAGTATAATATCCGCCGGGGCGTTAATGCTAAGTATGCCAGACGCAATGGCGACCTGAGCGCCGCGAATCGATGTTGGCTGCGTAAGGGTTACATTGGTTGTTGTTGAAACGGGTAAATCAAATTGAACTGGAATTGTATCATCAACTATAATGGTGGTTTCAATCACAGCTTTATCCATCGCGGCAAAATTGTCACTCAATCCTGTCAATAATTGCGTTGAAATCAAGCCTTTTAGCGTATTTACCTGCTGGCTCAACGCCACAAGTAAAACAATTAAAATAATATTGACAAGAAAAGATGAGATACTCATCACTGTCCAAAATGCGGGCAGCAATTTCCCCTGCCAAAAGAAACGTCTAAAAATTGTTCTGGCCAAAATACGTGCAGCAGCGCGTGCGCTTACAGGATCGCGGCTAAAGTATGTCATCGTCTTTTCTCCTGGACACGCCTAACAATATAGCACATTGGCAGGCTTTCGGCTACCTGAACAGAGAAGGGTATCCGTGCAATTCTCAAATTTATTTCAGAATTGTGAAATAATGCACAATTTAAGTAATTGATTTATAACAAAATCAGTCGAAATTAATATGTATAATAAGCTCACGTACCACAACAAGATATATACATGAGTATAAATGATCTAAACGATAAACAAAGCAAAACAGGAGGCTTCACGATGCACTCACCGCAATATGCTGTGGCCGTAATTGGCGCTGGCCCCGCGGGGTTATACGCTGCCCAAAAATTAGCTTCAGCAGGTGCACAAGTAGTTATCTTTAATCGAGATATCAAGCCCGGCGGACTGGCTGAATATGGTATTTACTACAACAAATACCGCATGAAGCGCGGCCTGCGCAAACAATTTGCCAGCATCCTGAAAGATGAACAAATCAGCTATTTTGGCAATATCCGCGTCGGCGAAGATGGCGATCTCAGCCTCGATGATCTGCGTGCGCTCGGATTTCAAGCCATATTGGTTACAGTGGGCGCACAAGGCACCAAATGGCTCGGGCTGCCCGGCGAAGATTTGCAAGGTGTCTACCATGCCAAAGACCTGGTTTATCATTACAACAAACTACCACCCTATAGTATGCAAAAATTCAAAATCGGCAAACGCGTTGCGCTGATCGGGGTTGGTAATGTAATGATGGATATCGCCCACTGGACAGTGCGCGACAAGCAAGTCGATGAGGTGATCGCAGTGGCGCGGCGTGGCCCAGCCGAGGTGAAATTCACCAAAAAAGAGATGCAGAATATCGGCCATAATCTGGACCTTGCCGCACTGGACGATGAACTGGCGCGCGTCAACGAGCGGACGCTTGCCGTCGGGCAGAATCCCGCCGAATCGAAAGCATTCATTCTCTCAGGGCTGGAAAAAGCCCTCGAGCCAGTCTCCGAAACGCGTTTTCGCTTCGAGTTCCTCTCATCCCCGGCGCAGATCATCGGCGACGAGTACGGCCAGGTAACCGGGTTAGAAATTGACGATACCGCGCTGGCGCTGCGCGATGGCAAGACCAAAGCGCAAATCGTTGGCACCTGCCGCGTGCTCGATGTAGATACCGTAGTTTTCTGCATCGGCGACAAAGTCGATGAAAGCTTTGGATTGCCTATCCAGTGGAATTCTTTTGTCAAAAACAACCAACCACGCTTCCCCGTGGATGAGCTCTCTTTTGAAGTTTATGATCCCGAAAATGAGCAGCCTATTGAAGGGGTTTTTGTAGCTGGATGGTCGCGCGAGGCCAGCAGCGGATTGGTAGGATATGCTCGCAAAGATGGCGAAATGGGGGCTGAGGCTGTCTGGCAGTATTTACAAACCCTCGAACCAGGGGGGGATGTACTGGGCAGCGTTGAACAGAAACTCGCTATGCTGCCCCATGCAGTGGTAAATAAGGCCCAGGTGGAGCAACTGGCCGCCATTGAACAAGCCCGCAGCGAAACCGAAAACCTGGAAGATTTCAAATTTGACAACAACGCTGAAATGCTGGCTATCCTGGCGGCTGAAGCCATAGCCGCCTGAACCGGAAAGAAATAACTGCGAAAGCACAGGGTATAGGGGTTGGGGAGCAAGCCCTATACCCTGAATGCGGGCAACTCTCGCGGTGATTCCCAGTTCTTCGCATCAACCCCGTACAAATTTCCCATTTTAACGTCTCGCGCTTGTGGCCAGGGCAATTGCATCTAAATAGATTTTTAGTGAAATTTTCACCGCGAAGACGCG
>JACNJM010000231.1 GCA_014382605.1 Anaerolineae bacterium | reverse complement strand
CCACTCCCCTATTGGCCGTGCTCGCTACCAATCTCCAAAAAAATGAACCGCACCCATAAAGAAAATTCTACTTGACACAGAACGAATGTTCAAGTAATATTGCCTTAGCACAAATATTCTATCTATATATAAAGTGCTTTACACACAAGTATTCGTTCGGGAGAAAAGCTTATGATGGCGCGAAAAAAAGCAGCCGGGTTAAATGAAAAACATGTCAAAGTTCTCCAAATCATCGAGAGCTATTCCACCAAATTCGGATACCCACCCACCATCCGGGAAATTATGGAGCGTGCCGTTCTCTCGTCCACTTCAGTGGTCAACTATTATCTGGATCAACTCGAAGAAAAAGGCTATATTGAACGCGACCGCGGCGTTTCGCGCGGTTTGCGTATCATCAAACAATATGGCGAGGCGCTGGCTGCAACTGCTGAACACGTTGTAGACGCGATCAACGAATTATTACAAATTCCTCTGGTTGGTCGTATCGTGGCGAGCAAGCCGATCCCCTTCCCGGATAGTGACTTCAATCCTTATGATGCAGAGTCATCAATGATTAATATCGCCAGGGATATGCTCCCTGATCCAGGGAGAAATATTAGTGATCTTTTTGCTATGGAAGTCCGTGGGGATTCGATGATTGACGCTATGGTAAACGACGGCGATATTGTTATTCTTAAGAAAACGCAAGAAGCCCGTAATGGCGAAATGGTCGCTATCTGGCTCAACGACAATAATGAAACCACACTCAAATATTTCTTTGATGATGGAGATCATATCCGCTTGCAGCCTGCCAACCCCACTATGGAGCCAATCTATATCAATGATCGCAGTACCGTTGAAGTGCATGGTAAAGTTGTGATGGTAGTGCGTCAACTCGAAGCGCACTAGCGACATCTAAAGCACATCAAATAACATCCCCGCACTATTACGAGCGGGGATGTTCGCTTTCCGCAACTATAAGCGAGACGCTCGCAGCGTTTCATGTAAAGTTTGTCGTAAAGATTCGGGGAAATCATCCAAGACGCGGCGGATCAAAACACTCGTTTGCTTATCAACGGTGACATTTAGCGCCTGACGCAAAAAATATGCCGTCTCCTGAGGCGAGCGTTGGATCAGCAAACGAATTACATAAATCAGATCATTTTTATGGGCAGAATTAATCTCCCGCACTTGAGGCATCAACCAGCGAAATATCAACGGCAAATTTTCAAATGATTCAATTTTCAGCAACGCCGGGAGTGCGTGGATACCCAAATAAACCTTTGCAGAATCCGGTGAAAGCAACCAGCTTTCCAGTAAGGCCAGATACTCATCAAATGCGGTCAGACGTATATGCGCCAGACCTTTCGATAACAAGGATCGCAGTACCTTATCTTCCTTGCATTCCGTACCCCAGGCTGTGATCCGTGAAATAATCTCTTGTGTAAAATCTCCTGGAAGATTACCCACAATCGTTATCGCCAATAAACGAGTTTCCAACCATCGCTCTGACCAAAGCTGGTCGGCGAGGATCAGCGCTTGATCGGGGGCATCGTCAATACGCGCCTGAAGTGTCCTTTCAATTTGGCGCATTACAGGCGATGTTATGCGATAACTGTGAAGCAAGGGCGCCGCTTCGATTACTTGACTGGAACGCAAAGTACGATCTGCATAGAAATTTAACAATTCGTGCATGGCGCGTGAAAAAGCCAATGGGGCATCAAATGTTGATACCAACTCATCAATTTGAGCAGAAAGTCGTACAGGTTGAATAGCAGGCATAGGATTTATTCAAATAGTGTTGGCAAAAGACCAACCGCCTGGTATTCATCAACAGCATATGCAACCAGTTGACGATCCTTCTCAGCCATATACGCGCCAAGCGTTTCGGCCATGCGTTTGAAGACAGCTTGCCAACCGGCTCCAATTAACAATAGCGGACGCCGCGCAGAAGCTCCAGTTTGTAACTGGGACCACATGGCAGCGATTTCTGCTAATGTGCCAATCCCGCCGGGCAAGGCGATCGCAGCGTCACACGCATCAATCAGCGCGTAAAGACGCTGGCGCAATGTTGGATAGCGCATCTCTTCCAGCACCCACGGATTTGGCTTTACTGGACGCCAGGCTTCAATCTCGTCACAGGTTACACCAATCACATGGGCGCCCTTTTCGGCCGCGCCACGCGAAACAGCTTCCATCGTGCCAATATAGCCTCCGGTGATAACAGTATATCCCTGTTCACCAAGCAGTTGCCCTAGCGTATATGCCTGCTGATAGGCCGGTTCGCCCGGCTTTGGTTTTGACCCACCAAACACTGTAATTCGTTTCATCTACCAGTCTCGCTTATAATTCCGTTCTAATTTTGCCAGCATGGCTTGTTCAATATCAATCTCTGCAATACTCGCAATTTGCAACAAATACAAAGCCACGTCGGCTAATTCATCGGCCAGCCCATTCAGATTTTCGGCTTGATCATCCCATTGAAAATATTCTAATACTTCTGCCGCTTCAAGATTTAGCGAAATTGCCAAATTCCGCAACGTCTGCGGGCGCGGACTGTTACCATCATACCAGCCTTTGGCACGCACAAAATTATGCATATGTTCCGTAAGTTCGCGAATATCCATAGGTGACGATTATAACCGGGAATTTACGTTCCGAAGATCCCCCCGGCTACTAAAAATTACAGTACAATAAACACACTATGCGGATTATTCTTACCCACGAACAGACCGATTTCGACGGCATCGCCTCCTTGTTGGGCGCCAATCTGATCGACGAGAACGCCATCCCGGTACTACCGCGGCGTATCAACCGCAATGTGCGCGGCTTCCTCACGCTCTACGGCGCAGAACTCCCATTTATTGATCCGCGTGATATGCCAGCCAAGCCCATCGAGATGATCACCCTCGTGGATACGCAGTCTTTAGTCAGTGTAAAAGGCATGGGGGATGAGACACACATCAAGGTAGTGGACCACCACAACCCCAGGCCGAACCTCCCCCCGGAGTGGGAGTTTATCTCAGACCAGACCGGAGCCAATACCACAATTTTCGTTGAAGCCATCCAGGAAAGGTGTCAGCATCTCAACATGGTTCAAGCAACTTTATTGCTGCTGGGCATCTATGAGGATACCGGCTCATTAACGTATAGCCGCACCACCCCGCGCGATGTGCGCGCCGCAGCTTATTTATTGGATGAAGGCGCCAATTTATCCATTGCGAATGATTTTCTCAACCATCCACTCTCATTAGAGCAGCAAGCCATCTATCGCAATTTGCAGGCAAACGCAGAGAGTTTAGATGTGCATGGTTTGGCCGTACTTTTGGCTACCAGCGATGCGCAGGAATCCGAAGAGGAACTTTCCACAATTGCCCATAAATTGCGCGATCTGCTCGACCCCGAAGCGTTGATCCTAGTCATCCAGACCCGGGGCGGCATACAACTGATCTGCCGCTCTACCAGCGATAATATCGATGTGGCCCAGATTGCTGCTCACTTCGGCGGCGGCGGACACCCCCGTGCAGCCGCTGGGCTGATTAAGAATCGTACCCTCGAAGAGGTTTATGCCGAACTAAAAGCCATATTACCCCAACACGTCCAGCCGCCTGTGACGGTAGCCGAAATTATGTCGCGCGCGCCACAAGTACTCCCCCCCGAAACTCCGGTAGAAGAAGCCTCCCGGCGCATGCAACGCTATGGCTACGAGGGGTATCCGGTAGTCGAAAATAATACCATCGTAGGTTTGCTCACCCGCCGCGCTGTGGACCGCGCGCTTTCACACAAGCTCAACCTGCCTGCATCGAGTTTGATGAAAGCTGGCGATACGCACGTTCATCCCGATCATTCCATCGAATATCTGCAAAATATTATGACAGATACCGATTGGGGCCAAATCCCAGTTGTCGAGCGCGACAGCCATCAGATCATTGGCATCGTCACCCGTACCGATTTACTCAAGATACTCACCACCAAACCCACCCGCGCTGTACCACGTAATCTGAGCGAAAAACTCACCCAAGCGTTGCCCTCAGTGCGGTTAGATTTACTCCATACGATTGCCGAAATGGCTAAGAACCAGAACGCCGCACTCTTCATCGTTGGCGGCTTCGTGCGCGACTTGTTGCTCAACCGCCCCAGCCTCGATTTTGACCTGGTCGTGGAAGGCGACGCGATTGAATTGGCACAGGCATTGGGCAAACAATTTGGCGGGCGTGTTACCATGCATAAACGCTTTGGCACGGCCAAATGGCTGCTAGAAGAAAGTACCCTCCAACTAGGCAATCTGCCCGCCTCACTCGATTTCATCTCTGCACGCACTGAATTTTACACCCACCCCACCGCGCTACCCACCGTGGAACGCGGCAGTATCAAGCTCGATCTGCACCGCCGCGATTTCACCATCAACACGCTGGCGTTACGCCTCGACGGACATCATTACGGCGAACTCCATGATTACTGGGGCGGCCTGAAAGATCTGCAAGACGAAAAAATCCGCGTACTGCACTCGCTTTCGTTTGTCGATGACCCCACACGCATTTTGCGCGCCGTGCGTTACGAAAAACGCTATAACTTCGCCATCAGCGAGCGCAGTTATCAACTATTACTAGAAGCGCGCTCACTCATGAACCGCATCTCTGGCGATCGCATCCGGCATGAACTGGACAATATTCTAGACGAAGAAAATGCCATCCAAATGCTGGATCGTTTGAACGAACTGGACGTTCTCAGCGAAATTCACAAAGACTTGAAATGGGAACCTGAAATCGCAAAGCAGATTGCCACGCTCGAAGAACATACCCCCGACCCGATCTGGAATCTCTCACCAGACATGGAAGGGGCGCGCCTGAAACGAGCTTTGGCCTACATCCTGTGGTTGATTCCCATCCCCATCTACCGCATTCAGGGCGTGATCAAACGTTTGAAATTACCTGCTGCCCTCACCGGGACTATCCGCGCAGCATGCTTCATCTGGCATGATCTCCCCAATTTGGCAGACCAAAAACCCAGTGAAATTTCCCGCCGTTGTGCAAAAACCCCACCACTGGCAATTTACGGTCTCTACCGTGCAACCAACGACGAGAAAGTACATCAGTGCCTATTTCAATTCGCACAAAAATGGCGAGAGATCAAACCTGTTACCACAGGCCACGATCTCAAAGAAATGGGGCTGGCTCCCGGCCCAATTTACGCACAAATACTCGAAGACCTGCGCAGCGCCTGGTTGGATGAGGAAATCACCTGCGCGGAAGAAGAATTTCGCCTGCGCGACCACTTGATCGCAGCACAGAAATCGTTCGGATTGTCGCCATGAACTGAAACAATACCATAAGACTTACGCAAAACGATGAAAAATATATCGTGCTGATTTTTACGCTCACAGTCTTGCCACAAATAACAAAGCATGCTAGAATTTTGGCGCTATAGGGTGGTAGCAATACTGCTGTCAGCGAAAAGTGGGCAACCCCCACTTTTCTTTGTGTCTGATAGACAACCACCCAGTTATGATGGAGATATAGAGATATGAAGAATGATTTTGCTCTGGCCTTAAAACAAGTCCTCGATGATCGAGGATTACCCCAGGATGTTGTTATAGCTGCGATTGAGGATGCGATGGTATCTGCTTACCGACGCGCCGTTCGCGCTTCCACCGCGCAGCATGTTGAGGCAAAAATTGACCCGATTACTGGCGCGGTTTCGATTTCCGCGGAAAAAGAAGTCGTTGACGAAGTTCAAGACGACCGCACCGAGGTCATTCTGGCAGAAGCAAAACAGGTAAATCCTGAAGCTGAATATGGCGACATGGTCATTGTGGAAAGCACCCCAACTGATTTCGGGCGCGTGGCTGCCCAAACAGCCCGTCAGGTAATTCAACAACGCATTCGCGAAGCAGAGCGAGATGCCCAGCACGCCTATTATGCCAATCAAGCTGGCGATGTTATTAGTGGCGTTGTACAAGCCATCAATGCCAAACAAATCAGCCTGGGGCTGGATTTAAAAGCCGAGGGGATCATGCCGCGCCGCCACCAAATCCCCCGCGAATTCTTTCGCGTTCACGATCGGGTGCGTGCGCTCTTGCTTGAAGTGCAAGATTCCAACCGCGGCCCAAAGATCATTCTATCGCGCGCTCATCCCGATTTTTTGCGACGTTTACTTGAAAATGAAGTCCCAGAAATTTACCAGGGGCTGGTAGAAATTCGCTCCATTTCACGCGAACCAGGCCAACGTTCAAAAGTAGCTGTGGCGGCACTCCAGCCCGGCGTAGACCCGGTTGGAGCCTGTGTCGGCATTCGCGGTGTGCGTATTCAAACCATTGTGCGCGAGCTAAGTGATGAGAAAATCGATGTCATTGAGTGGAACTCAGATCCCCAAGCTTATATCGCCAAAGCGCTCAGCCCGGCGCGCGTTTTAAGCGTCTTTCTGGAAGAGTATAATGGGCCAAAGACGGCCACCGTTGTCGTACCTGAAGACCAACTCAGTTTGGCTATCGGGCGCGATGGGCAAAATGCCCGTCTCACTGCCAAACTCACTGGCTGGCGCATCGACATAAAGAGCCTGATTGAAGCCACATCTGAAACCCTTTTCAAACTCAAGAATAATGCCGCTTACGCTGAATACAGGGAAATTGAAAGCGAAAATATTCCGCGCGTTGAAGCCCTGATGAAAAAGAAGGCCGAGGGGCGGCCCATCACCCCCGAAGACTTCCAAGAAATGCACGCCTTTACCACGCGCATCGAGCGTGGACTCATTGACAGCACTCGAGAGCGCAAACAAGAATATGCCAACCGCCTAAAAAATGCCCGCAAAGATGTTCCCGCGGGGGCATACGAACTTCCCCTACCGACCCTTGGGTTTTCAGATCATCTCACATCATTATTAGAAGAAAATCTAGAAGTATCCAATGTTGGAGAGTTAATGTTTGCGTATAATTTCGATCCAGGGGCTATTCGAGAAGTTGATGGTATCGGCCCCAAAGCTATGGAAGAGATCGAAGCGGCATTGCAATTAATGGCAACCTCGCTTACTCCGGTTGAGATCACAGAAGAAGCCCCCGTTGAAGAAGTTGAAGCAATGCTGGCATCTGAAGAAACAGCCAGCGAAGATCAAGTGGCGACTGAAACGGAAGCCATTGCTGAAGTTGACGAGGCGACCGAAGACGAATCTGTTCAAGAAGTACCCGAAGAGACTGAAGACTCTGTTGAAGAAGTAACCAGCGATGAAGTAGAATCGGGTGAGGTTGTGGTCGAAGATACAGCAAAAGCCGAATCGCCCACCGAGAAAGCTGGCGTGCCCGATGAAGAGTTGCCTAAATCAATGGAAGAAATCTTCAAGCTCAAGCCCGAAATGCTCGACTTTGATGAGTTTTCCAGCAACGAAAGCACGGATGATGATAAAGGCAAGAAACGTAAAAAATACGTTGAAATCGAATACGATCCTGATCGCGACGTCACGATTTATCGCAAAAAACGCAAAAAATCAGGACAAGAATGGGATGAGTGGAACGATGATGAGTGGGATTTTTAAACTACCCGTCCCCGGCATCTCATCTAACTATTAATTACAGTGAGGAAGAAAAAACACGTACCCCAACGCACCTGTGTAGGCTGTCGGACTGTACTCCCCAAACGTTCGATGATCCGCATAGTGCGCACTGCTGAAGGTGTAAAAATTGACCCATCGGGCAAACTCACCGGACGCGGCGCTTATATACATCAGAAACGTGACTGTTGGGAAAAAGGGATAAAAGGCTCTTTGGCCCGCGCCCTTAAAACCACAATCAGCGCTGAAGATCATCAGTTACTCAAGGCGTTCATGGAAGAACTCCCCATAGAAACTGAACCAGCAACGAAATGAATCACAGCCACATAACCAAAAAACACCCAACTGGCCCGCGAGCCATCATCCTGTACTAACCGAAGTCAGCCTGCTCTCGCCAACTCATTAGGGTGTTCAACTCGACAACCTCTGCTCAAAGCAAGCGGTACCGATGGTTCACATCTACCAGCTGCAGTTGAGAACCTAGAAGGAGTGACCACAATGAGCGATAACGGCGAATTAAAACCAATTGAACTCCCCAGCAGCATAACCGTACGCGAATTATCTGAACACTTACAGGCCAGCCCTATCGATGTGATCAAAACATTGATGGCGAATGGCGTAATGGCAAATATTAATCAGGAGATCGACTTTGATACCGCTGCGATTATCGCGGCTGAACTGGGTTTTGATGCACAACTCGAAATCAGCGAGGCAGAAAGCGGTAAGGATATTTCCGAAATTCCGCTTTGGCGACAGTGGATTGCTAAAGAAACGCCTAAAAATCTGCAACCGCGCCCTCCCGTGATTGGCATTTTAGGCCATGTTGATCACGGGAAAACCACTCTGCTTGACGCCATCCGTGAGGCCAACGTCGCCGAAGGCGAAGTTGGTGGAATTACCCAACATATTGGCGCTTATCAAGTCAAACACAACGATCGCTTCATCAGTTTCATTGACACCCCCGGACACGCGGCCTTTACCGCCATGCGAGCGCGCGGCGCTCAAGGGGCAGATATTGTCGTTCTGGTAGTAGCCGCAGATGATGGCGTGATGCCGCAAACTCGCGAAGCTATTGCCCATGCTCAGGCTGCCCGGGTACCCATCATCGTTGCTTTGAACAAGATTGACCGCCCAAACGCGGTTCCCGACCAAGTAAAGCAACAGCTTGCTGAAATTGGTTTAGTACCCGATGAGTGGGATGGGGATACCCTGGTCATTCCGATATCGGCGAAAGAACAAAAGGGTCTGGATGACCTCCTCGAGGCGATTTTGTTGGTTGCCGACAATACCAAGATTTATGCTAACCCCAATGGGGAAGTATTCGGCACGGTTATTGAAGCCAGCCAAGAGCGCGGACGCGGCGCGGTCGCTACCTTGCTGGTGCAAAACGGCACCCTCAAAACTGGAGATGTAGTCGTTACGGGACAGTCCCATGGTCGTATCAAAGCTATGTTTGACTACCAGGGTGTCGCCATTAAGAAAGCGCCTCCATCATCTCCTATTTCCGTTATGGGTTTGGATGAAATTCCAGCGGCAGGTGAAATCTTCAAAGTTGTCGAGTCTACCAAAGTTGCGCGTACCATCGTTCATGACCGCCAACTTCAGGGTGAACAATCGGGCGCAGCCAAACACGCGGGCATGACCCTCGAACAGCTATTTGCCCGTGTACAATCTGGCGAAGCACAAGAACTACGCCTGATTATTAAAGCCGATGTACAGGGTTCATTGGAACCGATTATTTCCTCACTTGAAGAGATGCAGGTAGAAGACATTCGAGTCAATATTTTGCACGCCGATACCGGAAATGTTTCCGAAAATGATGTCATGCTGGCATCTTCATCCGACGCGATTATTATCGGCTTCAATGTCAACCCCGACCCGCCCGCACGGCGATTGGCCGACACCGAGAAAGTATCAATTCGCTCGTATAATATTATTTACCGGCTCACCGAAGACATCGATAAAGCGCTGAGGGGCTTGTTGGCACCGGAACAAAAAGAAGTGGTTTTGGGACGCGCAAATGTGCTGGCTGTATTTTCTGCCTCCAAAATTGGGAAAGCCGCCGGTTGCCGTGTGGTTGAAGGCACCTTATATCGTAATGCATTCATGCGAGTGATGCGCGGCGATGAGGCCGTTTTTGAAGGTGAGGCGGCTTCTCTCAAGCGGCATCAAGAAGATGTGCGTGAAGTGCGCGAAGGCTTTGAGTGTGGCATTGGCATGAAGGGCTTTAACGATTTTGAAGATGGCGATCAAGTCGTGTGCTACAAGATTGAAGAAGTAAAAGTATTCTAGTCGGGAATAAAACATGGTATCTGAATTACGCTCAAAACGGATCGCAGATCGAATTCACGAAGAGCTTTCCACCTTGCTTTTGATGGAAACAGCCGATCCGCGGTTATCAAATGTAAATATCTCCAAGGTCCGCGTGGACCGCGAAATCTCATTTGCCAATGTCTATGTCTCATCGTTGGCAGGCAGCCCAGAGGCTGATGAGATTCTTGCTGGTTTACAGCACGCTGGAGGCTATCTGCGCAGCGAATTAGCCCGGCGGGTTGAACTACGCCATTTTCCGCGCCTGCGCTTCTACTGGGACCCCAGCCCTGAACACGCTGACCGCATTGAACAACTTCTGGCTTCTTTGGATATTAGCGACGAGCCAGGTTCAGATATGGAAGAAAGTTCGCTCCATGACGACGACATTGAATAGAGATTTTAAAGAAATCAGAAGCCGTATTCAAAGCGCTCATCGCATCCTGATTACCTCGCACGTTCGCCCTGATGGCGATGCAGTTGGCTCAACACTTGCATTCGGCTTGGCGTTGCAAGAAGCCGGGAAAGATGTTCAAATGGTTCTGGCCGATGGTGTGCCGCGCGCGCTACGGCATCTCAAAAACAGCGAGAAAATTCAAAAAAAGCCTTCTGGCGTCTTTGATCTGATCGTTGTCGTAGATTGCTCAGGACTAGACCGGGTTGGCACGGCTCTTGATGAGTATCCAAAACCAGACCTGAATATCGACCACCATATCACCAATCTTAATTTTGCCCATATTAACCTGGTTGAAAGCACAACGCCATCAACGGCAGAAATGCTGGCACGTTACTTGCCCCAATGGGGATTGGAGATATCCCAAATCGTCGCCGAAGCCTTGCTTACCGGAATAATCACCGATACGCTCGGGTTTCGTACCTCCAACGTGCAACCACAAACATTACGCACCGCAGCGGCATTGATGGAATTAGATGTAGACATGCCCAAGTTGTACACAAAAGCACTGCATGAGCGATCTTTTGAAGCGGTGCGGTATTGGGGCGCTGGATTAAATCATATTGAGATGGAAAATCAGATCATCTGGACAACATTGAGCAACGCCGACCGGGAAGCTAGCAATTACCCCGGTAAGGATGATGCCGACCTGGTGAGCTTGCTGGCTTCAGTAGATGGCGCCGTTGTCGCGGTAATTTTTATTGAACAACCTAACGGGATGATCAAAGTAAGCTGGCGCGCCAGACCAGGCTACGATACTTCGAAAATTGCGGCTCAGTTTGACGGCGGCGGACACAAAGCTGCTTCTGGAGCCACGATCGAAGGGGCGCTCGATGATGTCAAGAAACAGGTAATTACAGCCACACAAATGCTGACACAGTAAAAGAATGATGGATTTGTCTTACAAAATATCGGAATTCAAGGGGGGAGCGGGTTGCAAGATAACCTGCTCCCCCCAGATTTTCAGGCTATTTCATGGCAAGTCTAAATAAAATTCACATGTAAATCTAAAGTTGAAATCCTATGAATCAAGTACAATTTACATATCTCACACAACCTATACCGGGGAGATGAACACTATGGAAGGTCATATAAAAAACGTCGTATCTGGAGCCTTGGTTATTGATAAACCCGTCGGTTTGACATCGCACGATGTCGTAAAAATTGTCCGGCGTGGTACCAATATTCGTCGCGCCGGGCACACCGGCACGCTTGATCCGCGTGCATCGGGTGTGCTGGTTGTACTGGTTGGCCCTGCTGTTCGCCTGAGCGAATTTATCGCCGCAGACGACAAACGGTATCAGGCCACCGTAAAACTGGGCGCATCAACAGACACATATGATGCTGAAGGGCGCATCACCCGTACAGCCCCTTTTGCACACATCACTGAGGATCAATTCCTCACACTGCTCAAAAGTTATGAGGGAAAAACTCTGCAAACCCCGCCTTCATACTCCGCAATCAAGGTTCAGGGCAAACCAGCCTACAAACGCACACGCGATGGCGAGGAAGTTGAACTCGAGCCGCGCGAGATTGATGTCTACACACTGGATTTACTCGAATGGGCGCCGCCCGAAGCCGTCCTCGATGTATATTGTTCATCGGGCACGTATGTGCGCTCACTCGCCAATGACATCGGCGAAGATCTGCAAACCGGCGCCCACCTGATTGGCTTGCGGCGTACCAAAAGCGGATTTTTCACCCTGCGTCATGCCGTGCGTTTGCGCGAACTTCAAGATGCTTTTCTCACCGGCGATTGGTATCGGCACCTGATCCCAGCTGCGGAATTACTCCCCGATTGGCCAACGGTTGAACTAGACTACGAAACTGTTGAAAAAGTTGCTTTTGGTCATCGCATCCCAGCAGGACCAAACCCTGAAATGACTGAGGAAGGCATGACCCGCGCAGTCAGCGAACAAGGCGATTTGGTTGCTTTGATGAGCTTCGACGAGAAGAAGCGCGAGTGGTTCCCGAAGAAAGTATTCTTCCAAACCTAAATCATATGTCTATTGGGAGTAATGGACGAGGCCGCATCCTCCCCATTACTCCCAATGGTATTTCAACGATCGCTAATGCAGCATTTCTGGTCTCTCGATGAAATCCGGTTGGATAACGCATGGTTAACCATCGGTTCTTTTGATGGTGTCCACATCGGACACCAGAAAGTATTGCGCGAATTGGCGGCTGGCGCACATCAACAAGGTATGCCAGCCGTTGTGCTTACTTTCTACCCTCACCCGGCAATCGTCCTGCGCGGGCATGATTACCCCTTTTACCTCTCCCCACCCAACGAAAAAGCACATCTGCTCGGCGAACTCGGCATTGATGTTGTCATTACGCATCCTTTCAATAAAGCTATCGCCGCCACTGCCGCGCAAGATTTTATGAACAAGCTGCACCAACACCTGCATATTCAACATTTGCAAATTGGGTACGACTTTGCGCTGGGCAAAAACCGGGATGGAAATTTTGAAACCCTCAGCAGTATGGGGGCGACAATGGGTTTCTCTGTACGGCGCACGAACCCGCTCAACTCCGATGGCCAGGTAGTTTCATCCAGCCGCATCCGCTTTTTACTGGGGGCCGGGCAGGTAGCTGAAGCCGCCACCCTGCTCAGTAGAAATTTCGCTATTGAGGGCAAGGTTGTGCTTGGCGATCAGCGCGGCGCCAGTCTCGGCTTTCCAACGGCAAATCTGGATATTTGGGCAGAGCAAGCAATCCCTGCGGCGGGCGTTTATGTGTGCCGCGCCCATTTTGGTAGTCAAACCTGGGGTGCAGTTACCAATATCGGTGTGCGCCCCACCTTCGAGAGCAGCCCCGTGCGTCCCCGCGTGGAAGCACACCTGCTCGATTTCGCCGATGATATCTATGGCGAATCCATCCAGCTTGAATTTATCCAGCGGCTGCGCGGCGAGCAACGCTTCTCAGATGTTGCTGCGCTCATTCTTCAAATCGGCCAAGATAGCCAGCAGGCCCGTAAAATCCTGGCGGCTTGACAGGTTGCCGCGCTGTCGTTATACTCCTGAACACAATTGATATTCTGCACGGGGAGCCTGGTATTGCCGGGCTGAGAGGAGCGCCGAAAGCGCTCGACCCGTTTACCTGATCCGGATCATACCGGCGGAGGGATGGCAGCCCACAAGAAAATAACCCTCCGCTCCTGGCGGAGGGTTTTCTTATGCGTGTGATTATTTTTACCAATGGGGATTTTTCATCCCCTCAGGATATTTTGCCCTGGGATGTGCTGATTGCCGCCGACGGGGGCGCCCGTCACTTGATGAAACTCGGACTCACCCCGGGGTGGGTCATCGGCGACATGGACTCACTAACCGCCCCTGAACGCGTTGCGCTCAAAGATGCTGGGGCAAAACTGATCACCTACCCCGCCCGCAAAGATGAAACAGACCTTGAGCTGGCCCTGCACAAAGCCAGGGAATTCCAGCCCGATGAAATCGTAATTTACGCCGCGCTGGGCGCGCGCTGGGATATGACCTTCTCCAATCTATTAATACTGGCGCACCCGGCGTTGAGCGAATTAAACGCTCGCCTGATAGATGGCACGCAAGAATTACGCGTATTGCAGAACCATAAAACCATGCAGATTGATGGCGCGCCTGGCGATACAGTTTCGCTGATCCCATTGGCCGGCGATGCAGTTGGCATTAGCACCTATGGTTTGGAATACATTTTGAAAGATGATACGCTGATATTTGGCGCGGCGCGGGGGGTGAGCAATGTGTTATCGGATACACGGGCAACAATAACGCTGCGCGGGGGGTTGCTGCTGGTGGTACATATTCGGCAGGGTGAAGCCCTTGTACAGGCGATAAAATTGGCTACTTTGTAGGGATTCCTCGCTTCACTCGGAATGACAGGATTGGCTGTACCATTCAAGTTTTTGTTGATGCTTATAATATTTGGAGAAATTGATGAAACACAACTTCTATTTGCTACTTATTCTCGCAGCCCTGCTGGCGGCCTGCGTCCCAGAAAAAGGCCCGCAAACGCTAACGGTGATGACCCACGATTCATTTGCCATATCTGAGGAGTTGGTGCTGGCGTTTGAAACTGAACATAAGGTTGATGTTCAATTTGTCGGCGCGGGCGATACCGGCACAGCCGTTAACAAAGCCATCCTGGCAGGCGACAAACCTTTGGCAGATGTCTTCTACGGCGTAGATAACACTTTCTTGAGCCGCGCACTGGAGGCAGGTATTTTCGAATCGTATGCTTCGCCCTTGCTGGCCGACATCCCCGATGAATTTGAACTAGACCCCGAGCAACGCGCCCTACCGGTAGATTATGGCGACGTCTGTCTGAATTATGAAATTGCCTACTTTGAACAGAATAATCTCGCCCCGCCGGAAACGCTCGAAGATTTGCTCAAGCCCGAATACCGCGGGCTAATGGTGGTTGAAAACCCGGCCACATCTTCACCAGGATTGGCGTTTCTTTTCGCCACCGTCGGGCATTTTGGTGAAGATGGCTATCTTGATTTCTGGCGGGGGTTGGTCGATAATGATGTAAAAGTCGTCAATGATTGGGAATCAGCCTATTACAGCGAGTTCAGTCAATGGGGCGGCACATACCCGATTGTAGTTTCGTATGGCTCCAGTCCGGTTTTCGAGTATTTATTTGCTGAAGAACCCCTGGATGCACCACCTACAGCAGCCGTGATCGGCGCGGGGAGCTGCTTCCGCCAAATTGAATTTGTCGGTATTCTGCGCGGCACAGAGCAACGCCAACTGGCCGAAAAATGGATCGATTTCATGCTCTCCCCGGAATTTCAGGCCGATATTCCCTTACAAATGTACGTTTTCCCGGTCAATGCCAACACCCAATTAGATGAAACTTTCGAGCAATATCTCTACACACCCGATGCGCCCGCGTCGCTCGCGCCAGAAAATATCAGCGCCCGGCGCGAGCAATGGATTGCCGATTGGACAGCAATGGTTCTCAGGTAATTCGGTGTCAAGTATCGGCTAACTGAACACGTCACTGCCGAATTCATCCAAACCATGCTCCCCAAAACTCGTCCCACCCTCCTCTGGCTCTTGCCGCTTACATTCCTGGCGATATTCTATTTTTATCCCCTGGGGAGAATGCTGCAATTAAGTTTGACACGTTCCCCAATTTTCAGCGCGCCTTTTATCGCGGCGTTGACTTCCCCGGCTATCCGCGGGGTAATTGGCTTCACCTTTTGGCAAGCGGGTCTTTCTACTTTGCTAACGCTGCTCATCGGGCTACCCGGGGCCTACCTGCTGGCGCGCTTCGAGTTTCGCGGCAAATCACTGCTGCGCGCCCTGACGGGTGTCCCTTTTGTGATGCCAACCCTGGTCGTTGCGGCAGCCTTCAGCGCGTTATTAGGGCCGCGCGGTTGGGTCAATCTCCTGCTCATGCGTGTTCTGGCGCTGGATGCGCCACCCATCACATTTCTCCACACCTTCACCGCTATTCTCTGCGCGCATGTTTTTTATAATCTGACGATTGTGCTGCGCATGGTGGGCGATTTTTGGGGACATCTGGATGCCCATCTAAGCGATGCGGCTCGGGTGCTGGGCGCTAACCGGAGTCAGGCATTTTTGCGCATTACCCTGCCGCTGCTGGCGCCTGCAATCAGTGCAGCGGCGTTGTTGGTATTCATTTTTAATTTCACTTCCTTTGGCGTGATCCTGGTACTCGGCGGGCCAACCTTTGCCACATTAGAAGTCGAGATTTTCTATCAGACGATCAGCTTATTCAACCTGCCATTGGCCGCGGTGCTTTCGATTATTCAATTGCTGATTTCACTGGCGATGACCCTGCTCTACTCGCGGCTCGCGGCGCAACTAAGCCAACCACTAAATTTGCGCGCCAGCCAACAAATTCAAACTCCAATCCGTGGGCACAAGACGCGGCTGTTCGCTACTCTATGGATTGGCTTGCTGCTGACAATCACGATTGTGCCCTTATTGGCGCTGGCTACCCAATCGGTGGTTTCATTCCAGGGGCAAGGGCTGCGCGTCTTTACACTGGCCTTTTATCGTGAGTTATGGCTCAACCGTCAAGGCTCCCTCTTTTACGCATCCCCATCGACAGCGATGGGGATTTCATTGGCCTACGCCAGCCTGACTGTACTGCTCGCACTGGGATTGGGCTTCCCGGCGGCCTGGGCGCTCGCGCGCGACCGTACGGCCCCACTCAACCGTTTGCTGGATGCGATGCTAATGCTGCCCCTGGGCACATCATCTGTAACACTGGGATTAGGATTTTTGATTGCCCTGGCACAGCCCCCGCTGGATTTGCGCGCCTCACCGCTCTTGATTCCCCTGGCGCATACCCTGGTTGCCTTTCCCTTCGTCGTGCGCAGCCTGGTTCCAGCCCTGCAGAGCATTCAGCCGCGTCTGCGGCAGGCTGCGGCTATGCTAGGAGCAACCCCCGCACAGGTCATCCGTCACGTTGATCTGCCGCTGATCGGGCGCGCCGCGCTGGTAGCGGCCACCTTCGCTTTCACAATTTCCATTGGCGAGTTCGGGGCCACCTCCCTGCTCTCGCGACCCGAATATCCCACACTGCCCACCACGATCTACCGCCTGCTCTCGCGCCCCGGCGCGCTGAATTACGGTCAGGCGTTGGCTTTAAGTACCATCCTGATGTTGACCAGCATTGGCGGAATGCTAGCGATTGAAAAATTGCGCGTAGCTGAAATTGGCGAGTTTTAGCTTTTCACCACAAAGAGACAAAGGCACAAAGTATTGTTCCGGGTATTTTTGTGCCTTCATAACATCTATTTTCTCTCAATGGCAATAATTAGCGTCCATAACATTCATAAAACTTTCGAGAAAACTTGCGCGCTGTGCGGAGTTACATTTGGCATTAACGCAGGCGAGATCGTGGCCTTGCTCGGCCCCAGCGGCTGCGGAAAATCCACGCTGCTTGACATCATCGCCGGGCTGCAAGCGCCTGATCAGGGCGAAGTTCGCTGGCAGGGCAAATCGCTCGGCAATACGCCCGCGCACCAGCGCAATTTTGGCCTCATGTTCCAGAATTACGCCCTCTTCCCGCATAAAAACGTCTTCTCAAATATCGCTTTTGGGCTGCAAATGGCAAAGGCAACTCCGGATAAAATCCAGACGCGGGTGAATGAATTATTGGCGCTCACCGGGCTGGATGGCTATGCGCGAAGAAATATCGCCACCCTCTCCGGGGGGGAACAGCAGCGCGTGGCTCTGGCGCGTTCTCTGGCGCCCACGCCGCGCCTGCTGATGCTCGATGAGCCACTGGGATCACTCGACCGGACGTTGCGTGAGCAATTGCTCGGCGAACTTAAACACATCTTGCGAAAAACGCGTCAAACTACACTTTATGTGACCCACGATCAGGAAGAGGCTTTCGCCCTGGCAAACCGTGTGGTGATTATGCAAAAAGGTCAAGTCGCCCAGATAGGCGAACCGGAGACAATCTACCGCCAGCCGGATTCTCCCTTCGTGGCGCGCTTTCTGGGATTTGATAATCTCTACGCGGCGCGCGCGCGGGGAGGGGTGATCCAGACCGAATTTGGGAAATTCCCAGCCCCGGGGCAAATTGAGGGCAAGGTCACTTTACTCATCCGCTCTGACAGGTTTGAAATCGGCATTTCGGGACCTCACCAGCTTAGGGGCCGCGTCACCGGGCGCTCTTTCCGGGGCAGTGTTTGCCGCCTCGAACTGACGATCCATGAAACTACGTTACACGCCGATTTCCCATCTCAGCAGGGTAATATCCCCCTGATAGGAGAAAACATCATCCTGAGCTATGCCCCCGGGGAAAGCCTTCAGGTTTTTGACGATGAACATAACGCAATCGATAATCATCATCAAACAAGACCATAGCGGAGCTGAAGTCTGGCGCTACGATGGCAAAGTTATCACCCGCGCCGAAGACCGCCTGGTGGTGGAAGCTTTCTTTGACCGCGAGGATATGCTCTTTCACGGTATGTGGCTGCGCCGCGGAGACCGTTTTATAGAGACGTATTATTTTGAGCGCTGGTACAATATTTTTGAAATTCGTGCTCGTGAAAATGATCAGCTACGCGGCTGGTATTGCAATATCGCTTCCCCGGCAGAATTTGATGGACGCTATATGAGTTACCGCGATCTGGCTTTGGATCTGCTGGTTTTCCCCGATGGGCGGCAATTGGTGCTGGATGAAGATGAATTTGACGATCTACCGCTGACACAAGCCCAAAGGCACAAAGCGCAAAGAGCGTTATTAGAATTACAGACGCGCTTTCGTTAAACAAAGACCTCCGAGACTTTCATCGGAAAATCTCGGAGGTCCAGAGCAAAGTGGTTTTTAAAGCAAGTTAAACACAAGCTTGGATGTCAGGCCAAAAATTTCATCGCCATTATTCCATAGATACATACCAGCAGCCCCTGCGACAACACAGCAACAGCACAGCACGACCGCAACAACAGCCAGGATGATCCATAGCTTGTTATTTTTTTCTGCACCAGTTTCTTCCAGGGATGCGTCTACAAACGTTTGTTCTTCCATCATAACCTCCAAATAATTTAGAAAAATGGTAACTGCTCAGGCTAACGCCTTCGCAGCGAGAATTCCGAGAAAAGGGGTGTGCGTGCGAGCGTATGTTCGCACGCACACCCCTTTTTTCGGCCTATTTCTGTTCGATGCTGAGCAGTGCAATACCTGACGACCTTTATATCAAGCTATGCAACAGGGGGAAAAGTGAACTCCATTCCCCTGAGCTAAAGGCGATACAAAACGGCACAGCGATCAGCACGCCACCAATACACACCCCTAACACCGAAAGGCCAACACCGATCCAACCCAGGATTATTCCGGCCTGAGCCAAGCCCTCGCCACCCAATGTGCCCGCGCTGGCAGCAATTTCTTTCTTTGCCATTGGGCCGGTAATCACCGCCGCAATGCTCCCCAAAACGGGGAACAGCGTCAGGCCCAGAATCCCGGCGATCAGGCTGATCACAGCCATCGAGCTATTTTGTGCAGAGGCAGGCGGCCCATAATAATCAGACATTATTCATTCTCCTTCTTTATTGATACGCTTTGCGATACATACGCCAAATGATCCACGATACCACCAAAATCACAACGGCGGCGATCAACACAGGAATCAGGATTGCCAGAATAGATAATACCGTAGAAACTACATCTTCTAAAATACTTACCGGAACATTCCCCGCGCCGCCGGTGGTGGCCGTAACCATTGGGCGAGCAACAACCGATTTAGCGGCGTGTATCGTGCCAGCGACCAACAACCCGGCAGCCATTGCCAACACCGGATGAACTTCAGCAACATTGGAACTGGCCGCAAAGACGATTGCTCCTGCCGCCGGGCGAATAACAGTTTGAATAATATCGTTGACGTGGTTGACGGCAGGGATTTTATCGGCGAAGAACTCGACCAGCGAGAGGGCAATCAATATGCCAATCACCCACCAACTCTCCAGGGTGTTCCAGGGGTCACTGAGGTTTATTACGTCCGTAAAGCGAGCCACAAATGCAACCACTAACAAGGGGATATAGGCGTTCAATCCAGCGCTGGCTGATAATCCAAATGCGGTAAAAATATCCATAATTGATCTCTACTCAAAACAGGTTGTTTCTTGACAAGAATATCACTTCTTCAGCCAAAATGGAAGCCTTCCCAGGTGCCCGTCCACCAGTAACGTAAAAAGTCGATAGCCGCAATTTGCAGCAGGGCGATGATAAAACCAGATGCCAGGGGGAAGGTTAAATCCGCGAAGCGTTCAAACCGATTCTCCAGGCGGAAAAGCATTACAAAAACCATTGTGTATACCAGGGTGAGCACAATCAACACTCCCGCTGCGCTGAGCAATGCCAGAGGATACAGAATCAGCGGGTTTTCGCTCAGCACCAGGATGTCCAGTAACAAGCCCAGGAGCAGCAGGCCGCCAAATTGCAGCCACCCACCCAGAGCCGGGCGACGATCTTGCGCCTTCCACATCGTCTGATGAAAAGCCGGCAAAACCATCACGCTGAGGCCAATTCCCAGACCGGTTCCAGTCAACACTCGTAAGGTATTACTTGGCTCATAAAAATGGATCAGATTGCCGGGCAAGAGATGCAGATACGAGTGAAAGCCATCCAAACCATAGGCCAGCGCCAACACACCCAAAACGGCAATTTGCCCCCACGAGGGCCGTCCACTCCGGCGTCGGCCAAGCACAAGCTGATAGATCATGCCCAAAACCACACCCAGATATTGCCCGGTGCAGCGCGCACAGAATGAAAACTGACGTATCCCAATGTGGAAAGAGCGCGCATCAATGCGATGGCAAACCGCATAGCCAACCGCATCGGCTTTGCCAAGCAGCCCTGCCGGGGTGTTGAACAACCACACCAGAATGATAATCCCTAAAACCAGATATGTGATTTTTTGCCAGGAGATCAAGCGTAACCATTGCGAATCTAGAATTTTTCGGATACCGATCATG
>JACNJM010000235.1 GCA_014382605.1 Anaerolineae bacterium | reverse complement strand
CCCTGTATGCGCAAATGACAACTGATGAGCAGGATTATGTTGTGCAAAACTTGAAGTTAGGATGAAGTACTAAAAATGTCAGGCAAAAGGACGGATATGAACCACAATGCTTTCTTTTCTTTCGATAATGCAAAAAATAGATTTGTCGTGCTTGTTTGGATCGTGCTGACTCTATTTGTTTTCTTACTGCTGTTTGGTCCGCCAGAATTGTGGTGGGTTCTGCAAAAGATCGGTTTGGATGAGGCATTACGGTCAGCTCAGTTGTGGTTATCTGCGTTTTTTAGAGCAGGATAATCCAAGTAATTTATTCGCAACGCCGGATAGAGGAATCTATGCTTCTTTTTTTGAAAATCGTCGTAGTGCTGATCGGTTATTCGTTGGCTTGCCTGGGAGTTGGTGACCTATCTTTGCGCGGGCTGGCGCGGTTTACAAAGCAATCGCAGCAAACATCGGTTGGCACGGAAATGGCGACTGCTTTTATTTTGGGTCAGGGCGTATTAGCCTCTTTCTGGTTGTTTTTGGCCTTGAAAGGCTGGTTTTTTCCTGGTCTTGTTATTGTAATTGTACTAATAACTGCTGTGAATGGCATATTCTGGCTTCGCAACCGTTGGGTTGATTTCAAGAGACAACTTGTTTCAATTTGGCGGGATTTACGTTCTGAAGCATGGATGTGGCAGCTTGTAGCCGGCCTAACTGTTTTCCTGTGCTGGCTTTGGGTTACATCGCTTGGCCGCTCGCTCGGTTGGGATGGCATGTCTTATTACCTGCCTTTACCGAAGACTGTGGCAGCCTCGCATCAATTGACCCCACTACGAGGGTATGAAGAATTTTCAAGTGTTGGATTTCAGGGCGAAGCGCATTTTGCAACGATGATGGCGCTCGGTAGCCCTGACGCAGCACAGTTGTTTGCTTGGCCGACCTCCATCGCCGCTGCGATTATGTTGTTAGCGCTTGGACGTCAGGTTGGGATAGGCCGTTGGGGTCAATGGGTAATTCTGGCAATTTTCTACTCATCATCTGCAATAACCTATCTGAGTGGCGATGGCAAAGTAGATATATTTGCACTGGCATTAGGAATAGCTGCTTATTATTGGAGCATGCAACTTCGCAGCGGGCCGCGCCGTCTGGCCGCTTTGCTGACCGGATTGTTTCTTGGTTTTTCGATCGTTGCAAAGCTAAGCTACATCCTTCCAATGGGAGTTAGCATGTTCTTCCTGATCTTGTGGAATTTTTGGGATGAATACACCAGCCAGGATCACCAAAGTGATGCGCTAAAAAATTTTTTCAATACCGGGATTTACCTGGGTGTTGCATTTGTCATTGCCATATTGCCCCATCTTATGAAAAATGGTCTTTTGCTTGGGAATCCATTCTTGCCGTTTGGTAGCGCTCAGCACTATTGGGAAAATCAGGCCTGGTATGGCCCTGATATAACGCGGCGAGTTTTACTGACATATCCGCTTGCTTTGACGTATGGCAGCTATACGGCTCAAGGGGGCAATTTATCACCTCTGATGCTTGCATTTTTGCCTTTCGCTCTGTTTTTAGAGCGGCCCCGGTCATGGCTCCGTAGCCGATTGGCGCAAGTTACCCTTGCGGCAAGTGTTGGTATTTTAGCCTGGGCTGTGTTGCGGCCGTCTGTGTTGGCGCCGCGCTATATGTTGGCAACGTTAATGCTTCTGGCGCTATTGCCGGCCAAAGCCGTCGAACATGCCAGGTTAAAATCTCGTTCGCGTTGGTTGATAGCGGGCATTTTGGTCAGTCTGCTTATAACTCAAATGGCTGTGGCAAGGCTTTCATATTCTGAAGGTGCATTTTCGCCAATAAAAACATATCAATATCTGACTGGCGAACTTGGCACATGCGGGCGGGACTATTATCATTATTGCCAACCACAAGAATTTCTCAATCAGGAAACGGAACTGGGTGATCGTGTTCTCCTGGCTGCTTACCCACGATACTGGCTTCGGGCGGATTTGTTGCAGTGTTTAGGAAATTATCAAGACACATCTAAAATATTTTCTGCGCCGGATGATGGATATTGGCTGGCAATGTATCAGCAGGGTTTCAGCTATTTGCTGGTAGACAGTACTCCCCACGCGGCTTTTCTTGACAATTTAAATGTTGATAAAACCCCAGATTGGTTGGTTGTTCAGAAAATATGGGAAGATGAAAAAACACTCGTATTTCACCTGGATGTGTTAAATCCCCCAGGTGATCCGGTGACTGTTTGTCAGCGTCGCGAAAACTCCCAGGTCTGGGAAGTAGTTTCACCGTAGAGGACGAAAATGAAATACCCTATTTCAGGAAAAAAAGTTTTTATTACCGGCGGCGGGGGCTTTATTGGCTCAACCATTGCCGGACGGCTCGTTGATCAAAATCGCATTGTAATTTTTGACAATTTGACGCGCAATTCACTGATGGGTCGTTCTTTTGAGCATCATCCTAATCTAACACTCATTCAGGGCGACATTTTGGATTATGCTGCTCTCCAGAAAGCTATGCAAGGCGCAGATTACGTGGTGCATTGCGCCGCGATTGCGGGTATTGATACCGTTATTCAACGTCCGGTTAATACCATGCGTGTGAATATGGTTGGATCGGCCAACGTACTCGAAGCGGCATCTCGATTGTCGGCTGTTGAGCGCGTGGTTTGCTTCTCGACCAGCGAGGTCTTTGGGCAGCACGCCTTTCGCTCGCAAGAGACTGATAAAACCGTCATGGGGCAGGTGGGTGAAGCGCGCTGGACGTATGCCGTTAGCAAACTCGCCGAGGAGCATCTCGCAATTGCTTATTATCAGGAAATGGGTTTACCCACAACGGTTGTGAGACCTTTTAATGTTTACGGGCCGGGTCAGGTCGGCGAAGGTGCTATTCGCATCTTTATTCAGCGGGCAATTACGAATGAAAAAATAGAAATTCATGGTGACGGGACCCAAATCCGCGCTTGGTGCTATGTGGACGATATGGTTGATGGCACATTGCAGGCAATGACTCACCCGGCTGCAGTGGGCGAATCGTTTAACATTGGTAATCAGCGGGCCGTGGTGACGATTTACGGTTTGGCAAACGCAGTGGTGCGGGTGTTGGATTCTGAATCGGAAATTGTGTTTGCGCGCAAAGATTATGTGGATGTGGAATTGCGCATCCCGGCGGTGAAGAAGGCGCGTGACGTGCTGGGTTTCGATGCCAAAATAGACCTGGATGATGGTATTCGACGCACAGCTGAGTTCTATCGCAGCCAGTCGAAATAATTCAGGAAACGGAGTTGTTGCGTGGTCTATTCATCGCACGGTGCTGGAAATCTTGATCATTCCCAATTTCGACACATTGGCGAAAATGTGATTTTCGAACCGGGGGTATTAATCTTCCATCCAGAAAATATCGAAATCGAGGATAGTGTTTACATCGGGCATTATTCCATCCTCAAGGGATATTATAAAAATGTGATGACGATTGGCAGCGGTACCTGGATTGGGCAGCAGTGTTTTTTTCATAGTGCTGGCGGCCTGTCCATCGGGCGCAATGTTGGTATCGGGCCAGGCGTGAAAATTCTCACATCTAGCCACACATTAGAGAGCCGGGAAATTCCCATTTTGCATAGTCAAATTGACTTTGCGCCTGTCGTCATTGGGGATGACAGTGATATTGGCGTTGGCGCGATTATCTTGCCCGGTGTGGTGATTGGAAAAGGTGTTCAGGTTGGCGCAGGAGCAGTTGTCACAGAATCGGTGGCCGATTATTGCGTTGTAGCAGGTGTTCCGGCGGTTGTTCTGCGGCAGCGAGAATAACAGGAAAAGATGACCCATTTGACCGTTTAAATGTTCAGCAATCTATAACCGCCGGTGGTAAGCGGTTCTTCAACGCAGACCTATTTTCTGGCGCAAGAGCTAGCCCGGCAAGGGCATAAAGTGATTGTGATCACAGCGCAAGTTGATGCAACCACTCCGGAAAACTCAGAGCAGGATGGCGTAATAGTTTATCGCT
>JACNJM010000076.1 GCA_014382605.1 Anaerolineae bacterium | reverse complement strand
CGACTTGGCGCCTTTGCGTGAAAACGTTTGTGTTTACACTTCTCTTGATGATTATAAATTACAGAAGTTTCTTGATGTAACTTTATGTTTTCGCGGTGAAAATTCAATACAGCGAACAATTCAGTTGCGTGTTAATTTTCTTTAAAAGTGCATCTCGCTCTGTTGATGTTTCTGTCTCGGCTTCGATGCGCTCCCAGGTTTCGCACAGCATCGGTCCCATGAACTGATTGATCATCAACGCTTCAAAGGTCAATTCTTCAGCGCGGCCCCAGCGCCCAATATGCGCGTAGCCTTCGATGAACGGAATTCGCTCGGAGGCATGGTTTGGCGAGTCATCTAGCGTGAAAGCAATATCGCCCAATTCGACCACGCGCGGCCAGTCTTCGCGCTGGCGGGCGAGGTCGGCCAGTTCAAAATAATAACACCAATTCTCCGGCTGGGGTTGTGCCAGCATGGCGGGTAAACGCACATTCGGGTTTGGCTCGGTGAGAATGCGCGTCGAGTCGGAGTAGGACAGCGTGTCTTTGACAAAATCTGGTAGCATGGGGTAGTAGTGATCGCGGTCGTTATCCATCACCCGCAGGCAGGCGGGTGGGCGGTGGTAAATCACTACAGACTGCTCCGGCGTGCCGTGGAAGGGATAAAAACGGTAGGTACTGGTGAAATATTTGCTGCCCTCCAGCACTGGCTCGTCGTCACCGAAGCGCAGGTCTATGTAGAGCATATTCAGCGGCAATTCGCCCCCGGCAAAATCGGGCCTATAGGTCCAGTTGAGCGGCGCGGTCAGCGAGTTATCCGTCGAGCGGTTATTGGGCAGTTCATTGGAGAGAATCGCCGTGTTGGGCATCAAATCCGGGATGCGTGTGGTGAGTTGCTGGAAAAATGCAATCTGATACTTCCAGTCGCGGCGGTAGGCGATGGCGTTTTGGTTGTGCTGCCCGACGACCAGACCGATCATCAGAGCCAGGATCAATACCTTGACCGTATCGCGGCGGAAGATGAGATCAATCAGCGCGGCGACGAGCAGGCTGGAACCCAGGATCATGGGGAGTAGCAGGCGGTCGGCGGGGAAGGATAGTTTGGGGTCTAAACCGGTGACCCAGAAGGGCAGTGGGGCGACTATGAGGGCTGCCGCGCCTAAAATCAGGGCTTCCTGCCTCCAGGTTGGATTCTCGTCGGCGCGGTGCGCGAAAATCAGGTAGAGCAAAATCCCCAGGCTCGCCGCGCTAACTATACCCCAATAATAGAGTTGCGTGCGCGGCCCGAAGAGCGTTGGATCGGGGAGTTTGAAAATCGTTCCCCAGGCTCCAAAGCCGGAGGCCAGCAGATCGGAGAGCATGCCCCACAAGCGCAGCAGAAAGCCGCTGCCCGGTGTAGCGCTGACTTCGTTGAAGATCGTGATCTGGTAGTTGACGCTCTGCGAGATGGCGAAGCGCCAACCAAAGACCGCAGCCAGTGGAATCACATAGGGCAGCCAATCTTTAAACGCCGCCATAACGCCCGGCCAGAAGCGTTTCTCGTCTCTGCGGATTAGCAGCCACAAAATCACCGGGCGGATAAATTCCAGGCCGTAATAGTATTCGGTGGTGAACATTGTCACCAGCGAGAGCCACAGGGCGCTCGCTGTATAAATCCAAAAACCTTTACGCGTTTGTACGGCTTTGACCATTAAGCCCAGCGAGAGGAAAAACGTCATCAACGGGAAGATATGGCGGCTGTTGTTGACAGCCACAAATTGTTGTTCAAATCCAGGGTAGACGAGGAATAGTAGACTCACCCAGATAACTGGCGAGGAATAGAACGTGGATTTTAGCGAATTATTTTTATTTATTAGTCCGCGAGAATTCGTTTGATGCGCGTTATTTGTGGGCCAAATTTGCGCCAGCGTCCAGGCCAGGGCACAACTTCCTAAAATGCGCCAGCCCAAGTTGTAGACCTGCCATAGAACTGGATTCTCACCGGCCAGGAGCGATCCTATGAATAGTACCACCCCAGAGATGGGTCGATGCTCCACATCAATTTGGAGCATCCCCTGCGGCCCCATGACGTTTGCAAACCATATCCAGGGCCAGTCATCCCAATAAAAGCCCATCCAGTAAATATGCAAGCCGTAAGCCGTGATGCCTACTATCAGTAAGACGGCAAAAATGGCGAATGGTTTTTGGGCGAGTTTTTGCAGGGTTTCAATCTGGTGTTTTGGCATGATGGTTAGCAATCAAGTCCCTAGAAGGCACAGACGACGTAAAGACGCAAAGTTTTTATCTTGGTGTCTTCGTGCCTTTGCGGCGTAAATTAAAATTTATACTCTTCGCGCACGGGGCTGAATACGTCAACGACTTTGACCGGGGCGTCGAATGTGCGCGCTTCATGCTCCACGCCACCAGGAATCACGTACACATCGCCGGGCTGCAAGATTTTGGTTTCGTTGCCAATTGTGAATTCGATTTTTCCTGCAATCACGGTGCCGACTTGTTCATGGGGGTGGTTGTGGCGCGGCAGGTGGGCGTTGGCATCCAGATCGACCATGGCTACCAGCATGTTTTCGCCCCAATAGGTGCGGGCGTTGATGCCGGGGACGAGTTCGTGAGGGGCGCGTTCTGCGCGGGTGTGAAAGTGCATGGGATACTCCTGTGGGAAGGTTAGCAGGTTGGAAGTTGAAGGTGGTCTAATTACCAGTTGCCTGTGCAAGCACACGCTCAAACTCAGCCAGGTATTGCGCCGCAATCTCAGCATTATGGATGATGAGCGTGTTTTCGTCGTTGCGTTCTTCGGCGCTGCGGCTGAAATTATACGAGCCAGTGATGACGATTTTACGATCAATGATGATGACTTTGTGGTGTAGGTTATTGGGATTGCCATCCAAATGTACATCAATCCCGGCTTCGGCGAGAGTATCAAATTCACCGCCCGTGTTGGAGTGATATTGCCGTGTTTCCATCACCCCGGCGACATCAATGCCCGCGTTGGCGCGCGCGATCATAGCGTCGGCAATCGGGTCAGATGTGAACGAGAAAGCCATAAAATAGATACTTTCTTGAGCATTTTGGATGAGTTCAATAATGCGGTTGGCGGTATGGTCGTCGGGCGAGAAATACGTCTCGATGCGCGTCCCGTTGATCTCGAGGCTGGGATGCGGCGTATGGGCAGCGATATGATCCCCGAAGAGCTTGTTGCTGAACATTTCTTCGAATTCAGCAAGATAATTCTCTGCCAGCCGCGGCGAGGCGATGCGCAGCAGATTGTTATTATTTTTGTAGGCCCCGTTAACAGTCATATTCATCGAGCCAGTCCAGATTTCATAGTTATCAATGATAATGAATTTATTATGCATCAGGCTCTCGCGCTGGTCGTCAATCGTCGGGATGCCCGCCTCAAGCACATCCTGGATTTCGTCTTCGTCGAGATAATCGCTCTCGGTGACCAGGCGCACGCTTACGCCGCGTTCGTGCGCGGCCACTAAGGCATCACGGATACTCCATAAATTGAGATCGTACAGAGCAGCATCCACGCTGAAGCGCGCTGCATCGATCGCAGCAACCAGCTCGTCATCCGCTCCGCCGCGGTATATGTTGGCAGATGGATTGTCGGGATCACTGAAATAAACAGTGATCCATTCGGCCACGGGGACAGACTCCGCCGGGTTGGTTTCGGTACTGGTAGGCAGAGGAACCAGCGCAATTGGCGTGACGGGGATGCAGGCAGAGAGAAAGATGGTCAGCAAAAAGGAGAAAGTGATTTTAGAATAGGGTATTTTCATATTCGAATACGGTTTCTATTTCATAAATTTTTTAGCATCTTTGCGTTAATTGATAATTACTACGTTATCTCCATACAGCGCATCAATACTTTGCGTCGATGGCCGCGCGTTCGGTGCTCAAAGATATAGACACCCTGCCAGGTACCCAGGCTGAGGGCGCCATCATCAATTGGAATGCTCAGGCTAGTATCGGTGAGCATAGCGCGCATGTGGGAAGGGGAATCATCGCTGCCTTCAA
>JACNJM010000059.1 GCA_014382605.1 Anaerolineae bacterium | reverse complement strand
TTCTAGCTTACATCCCCCATCCTACCCCTCTCCCCCAAAAAAGTGAACCGCACCCGTTGCATCCTCTCACAAAGGCTGGTATCCTTTGTGGCATCCAAACAATCTACACACTTTGAGGGATTATGTATATCGCAATCGAAGGCGTAATTGGCGTCGGAAAAACCACGCTTGCTCGCCTGCTACAACCCACATTCAACGCCAAACTTATGCTCGAAGTTTTCGAAGAGAATCCTTTTTTAGCCGATTTCTACGGCGACCGCGACCGTTACGCCTTTCAAACCCAAATTTTCTTTTTGCTCAGCCGCTACCACCAGCAACGCGCCGTCGCGAAGCTACTCACGCCAGAACAAGGTGTGATTTCAGATTATACTTTCAAGAAAGATGCCCTCTTCGCCGAAATCAATCTTGAAGGCGATGAACTCGAAACTTATCATCAGGTACATAATGCCCTCGCCGAAAAGATCACCCTGCCCAATCTGATCGTATATTTGCGCGCCAGCACCGATGTGCTTATGCAGCGCATTGCCCATCGTGATCGTCCCTACGAACGCGATATGGATCGCAACTATATCGATGATCTCAATCAGGCCTATGAATCCTTTTTCAGCGATGGCTTCACTGGCCCGCGCTTGCTGATTGTCGAAACGGACCATCTCAACTATATCGCCAATAACGAAGATTTAAAATGGGTTGAGAATCGGATTCGACAATCGCTGGATATTCCCCCTTATCAAACCGAGTTGCTGATCTAGCTCCAGCGCGCTGCTGCATAATCTGCAGGATACTGCCCCGAGGAGGAGAAAACGGATGCAAATTACACCAGAAACTCTCAAACAATTCGCCGAAAACACCGTAGAAAAGATGACCCGCGGCAATTTCGAAATCATCGGCGCTTATCTGCGGGGATCACTTTGCCTGCTCGAAAATCCGCTCCTGGGCGGAAGCACCGATATTGATCTGGTGTTCATTCATAGTGGGGACCCCAAAAAGCCGCGCGAGATTTTGCGCCTGACCAATGACATCCATCTCGACATTGAACACCATCCGCAAAAGGATTACCTCAAAGGACGCGAGCTGCGCGTGCATCCCACATTCGGGCCAAGTTTATTTAATGCGCAGGTACTCTTTGATCCACAGCATTTTATTGATTTCACCATCGCAACCGTGCGCGGCATGTTCCACCGCGAAGATCATATCATTCAGCGCGCCCGCCCCCAAATCGAAAGCGCCCGTTCCCGCTGGATCGAATTCCAAAATGAGCCAGTTTGGAACCACGCTCAAAGCGTCCTGGAGTTTCTGGGGATTGTTGAACAAGCCGCCCAAGCGGTTACATCTTTGGTTGGCGAACCCCTCAGCGAACGCCGGTTTTTGTCGGCGTATGCAGACCGCGTAGAACACCTGGATAAAGGAGGCATGTACGCCGGGCTGGTAGGTCTGCTCGGCGGCGCACGCGTGGATCGTCGCCAATTGCAGGGTTGGGTAAATGCCTGGGATCAAATGATGAATGACATCTCCTCAACGCAATGCCCGCCTCAAATCCATCCGCACCGACGCGCATATTATATGAATGCGTTCGACGCGTTACTCAACAGCAATCAGCCCAAAGATGTGCTCTGGCCACTACTCACCACCTGGACATTGGCCGCAGCGAGCATGCCCGATAAAGCCCCAGAAGCTCAGCCCTGGCTGGATGCTTGTGAGCAACTCGGCATTCTTGGCGATGATATGGATGAACGTATTGCTGCCCTGGATATGTACCTGGAACAGGTTGAACAAACGGTTGAGATTTGGGCGATGGAGCACGGCGCTTAGGAAAAAGCGCACGGCAGAACCACCTTGAAAGTAGCCCCCTGGTTCGGGCCGTCCGATTCAGCCCACATGCGTCCCCCGTGTAGCTCCACCAGACCTCGGGCGATAGAAAGCCCCAATCCTAATCCCCCATAGCGGCGCGTCATGTGATGCTCTACTTGATAGAAGTGTTCGAAAATGGGTTCCAGTTGGTCTTGGGGAATGCCAATTCCACTATCTTTGAATTCGATCAGCACATCATTATTTTCGGAGTGAATATAAACATCGACTTCGCCGGGCGAGGGGGTAAAACGAATAGCGTTATTGAGCAAGTTTTGAAAGACTTTTTGCAAACGCTCATCGGCCTGCACCCAAATGGTCTCTTCTGGAAAATGGAATGTGACGCGTATGTCTTTTTCATCTGCAACCTGAGTCTCTAAGGCATAGGCCTGCTCGATGAAGGTTTGCAACGCAGTAAGCTCCATGCGAAGTTGTGTTTCGCCGGTATAGAGCAAATTCATGCTGGTCATATCCTCAAGCAATGCTCGCAAACGCATTGCAGCACTCAGCATTGTATCGGCATGTTCCGCCAATTCACCAACAGATTCTTCTTTGAGAAATGTTGCATACCCTAAAACAATGCCTAATGGCGTGCGCAGTTCGTGCGATGCCACTGCCATAAAATCGGCTTTAAGCTTGTCGGCCTGACGCAGTTCTTCATTAGCCAGTTGGAGCTGTTTTACGATTTGCGCATTTCGGATAGCAATAGCTGCCTGAGCAGCGATATATGAAAGCAACTGCACATCTTGCTGGTCAAATACGCCCTGCTTCTTATTTGTTGCTTCAATCACCCCAATGGTATGCTCGCGAATATGCAACGGAGCGCCCAATAGATTGCGCACCGTGTAATTGGTTCGCTCCGATATCGCTCGATAATGTCGTGGATCATTTTCAATATCGTTGATAAGCAGAGGAGCGTTTTCTCTGAATATCGTTCCGGCAATACTGCCTTCCAAAGGAATCGGAATATCCCCAAGCTTGATAATATTCGTATCTGTCGCTGCTGTAAAATAAAGCTGCCCATCTTCTTCGTCGTAAAGCATAATCGAAATACCCTCACACTCTAACAGGTCTACACCTGTGCTGAGGATGAAATCCAGAATTTGGTCAACATCAAGGGAAGAGTTCAGGGTGAGGCTGATTTCAACCAAACGTTCCAATTGTTCAGGTTTATTCTTGGCCATCGTCAACTCCACAAGTCAGGACTCGAACCGCGAGTCATTAATCATTTTGCGATATTCAGCATCGTCATTCGCTGGTGCAATTTCGCTATTGCCCAAGATCCGAAAACGTTCTTCAGCGGCAGCCAACATGGAACCGGAGGCTCGCGGCACAATTGCCCACTTGCCACAATGCGGACAGCATTGTAATTTCCCCACCAACATATTGGGCGCCCATAAATTACGCGCATAGGGGAAAGTGCAACGCGGGCAAATGACACCGCCTGCAATACCATATTCGCCAAGTTTGAATTCTCTTTTACGTCCCAGCAGAACAGAACCCCCAGAACCCAGCAAAGTAAGCAACGCCACACCCACCAGCAGCGGGACAAGAATCTTGCCCACTTTTTCCCAGGATTGTTCAGCAGAGATGAATACGCGTACAATCTCGCTCGAGTGAATCTGGCTTCCATCGAGGCGGTACCCTATTGCAGAGAACGTATGTTCTCTTAATTCAAAGTCTGTTGTATTGAATTTATACTTGAAGGGCGCTTCATTGGATGTGAATACCAATTCACCATCCAGAAAGTATTCCACGCGCACTACATCATCAGGTGAGCGCACCTGAAGCGAAAAGCTGCCCTGAATCTCTCCCCCAGCAGCATAGCCAAAATCTTTATTCAGGCTGACGACAAGTGGCTCAACTTCGTCTTGCGCCATTGCCGAATATGGCAAGAGCAATGTGTAAAAGAGTGCGCATAGGATAAACCCAACGAGCAGGTAGTTAAGGCGCGTTTTCCGGGAGATACGCATTTTTCGATTCATCTGTGTATATTGTAACCGCGTTATTTCCAACGCGTCAAAATTGACTCGCGCTGAAAAAGCTGTAAAGCAAAGGCGAACAAGCCAGCATCCAGAACCACCAGGCCCAATGCCATCCACAGGATGATGCGCTCGTTGATAAAAATCAGCCCCGTGGATTGGCCTACAAA
>JACNJM010000224.1 GCA_014382605.1 Anaerolineae bacterium | reverse complement strand
ATCGCGTCGGCCTATTTAAACCTGGACGATATGGATGTAATCGGAAACGATATTTCCACACTTCTACCAATAGAAAAAAATGAGCTCCAAAAACTTACTGATGATAGTTTTTTCCTGGAAATTCGGCTTGCCAATGGAGATGAAAAACGCGCTCTTGAGATAAAGGGCGTACAACTTGAAGATGTATCGGGGAATGCTACTGGTAGATTGCTGGTTCTGTACGATATTACTGAGAAGAATCGTGCTAAACAGGAGCTTGAAGCTGCAAATGAGCAATTGGTAGGTTTAAATACCAGTTTGCAGAAAGCCAATAATAAATTGGAAAAACTCAGCAGGGCCAAAGATGAATTTGTCGCCAATATTTCTCACGAATTGCGCTCACCATTGAATAATATTCGCCTCAATCATGACCTTTTAGCTATGCGCCCCGAATCAACTGAAAAACGTCTGGATGTGCTCAGGCGCGAAACCGAGCGCCTGACAATATTGATTGAAGATTTACTAATGGTCTCGCGGATAGAACAGCAACAAACCCAACCGCAGAAAAGCCCCTTTGATCTCAATCAATTGCTGAGCGAATATTTTTCAGACCGCCAGGCGCTTGCCCAAGAGCGTGGATTATCCATGTCGTTGGTCATTGATGAAAGCATTCCGTTTGCGACAGCCGATCGAGCGATGGTCAGCTATATGATCAGTGCACTACTGACAAATGCGATCAATTTCACCCCGGCTGGCGGAGAAATTGTTGTTACCTCACACCAACGCTCAAAAATGGAAAACGTCTGGGTAGGGTTTAGCATTGCGGATACAGGCATTGGCATATTGCCCGAAGACCAGATTAAGGTCTTCAAACGGTTTGTACGCGGCACATCCATTCCTTACAATATTCCTGGCACAGGGCTGGGATTGGCCGTCGTGAAAGAATTGGTTGAACTCCACCGTGGCGAAATCGAATTGAGTAGCACAGGGATTCCAGGAGAAGGGAGCAAGTTCCTGATCTGGTTGCCGCAAATAGAATCGTAAAATTTCGCTCACAATGAGAAAGTTTTGGCGAAAGTGCATTGTCCCGTTTTACTTTTTCGAAATAAGCTGATTCAAATCTCATTCTTTGGTAAACTATAACGGACCACTTGGCTCATTTTATTGAAGATAATATTGGGGAAGTATCGACATTTCTGTTTGTGAGCCGACGAGTATTTTTAATAACCGATGGAGGTGTTCTTATGTTTGCTAATCTGTTTTTAAGTGGAGTAATGCTTCAACGCGCGGGCCTGCCGCTGTGGGTGTGGTTGCTGCTTTTTGTGATTGTTGTGTTGATTGTTATATTCGCAGCCATGAGGAACGCTAAAGAAAGCGGCACGGATGTTGAAGTACACGCGCACGCTGACCACGCCGAGGTTGCTCCTGCACCCGAAGCGCCAGTTACTCCCGATGATCTCACCAAGATCGAAGGCATTGGCCCTAAAATTTCCAGTGTCTTTCACGCTGCGGGTATCACAACATTTGTCAAGATGGCCGCAACCGAAGCCAGTGCCTTGCAGAAAATCCTTGACGATGCCAATATTCGCCTGGGCAATCCCGAAACCTGGCCTGAACAAGCTGCCCTGGCAGCCAAAGGCGATTGGGCTGCGCTTGAAAAACTGCAAGACCAACTTCAGGGTGGGCGTCGCGCCTGAAATAAAAATTCTTAGAAGAGAGTGTACCGGGCTGCTATCCTGGCGCACTCTTTTTTAATCTGTGAATCGAAAATTCTATGTCGAATTCTGTAATTGAGCTAATCCAACAGCATGGCTCGGTACGTAACTACAAGCCTGATTCAGTTTCAACTGACCTGATCGAAACCATAGTCGCCGCGGGACAGCGCGCTTCAACCTCATCGAATTTGCAAATGTATAGCGTGGTTGTGACTACCACTGCCGAAAAACGCATCCAACTCATGGCCTTGAGCGGCAATCAGGCACACATTGGACAGGCGCCAGTATTTCTGACGTGGTGCGCCGATCTCAGCCGCCTGGAGCGGGTTTGTAAGTTGCAAGGCTACCCCCACGAGAGCGGCCATATTGAGAATTTTCTACTTGCCACGGTGGATGTCAGTTTGGTGATGCAAAATGCTGCCCTGGCCGCCGAATCGCTGGGACTGGGCATCTGCTATATTGGCGGCATTCGTAATCAATCGCAAGCGGTGATTGAATTGTTAAATCTGCCGCGGTTGGTATTTCCCCTTTGTGGCATGACCCTCGGCTGGCCTGAACAACCCCCGCGCATTCGTCCGCGGCTGCCGATGAATGCAGTACTTCATTGGGAGCAGTATCAACCCGACGATCGTTCGCAGCTCCTGGCTTACGACCAGGCAATGCTCGAGACGGGTATTTACCGCGGACGGCAGGTATCCGGCGGCGAGGCGAAAACTTCCCAAGAATACGGTTGGTTAGAGCATTCTGCTCGCCGGGTTTCGAAAAATCATCGCCCTGAACTGCGCCAGATTTTGATCGATGCCGGTTTTGAGATGAAATAGGAGATCAAATGGCAAAACACCTAGTTTTGGTTGCCGGAAATATCGGCGCTGGAAAAACATCACTCACCGAACGGCTGGGGCAGCGCCTGGGCTGGCGCACGGCCTTTGAATCGGTCTCGGACAACCCCTACCTTTCCGATTTTTATGCCGATATGCGCCAGTGGTCTTTCCATTTGCAGGTTTTCTTTTTGGGACATCGCGCCGAACAGCATCTCGAATTGGCACATAATCCCCAGTCTACAATTGCTGATCGCAGTATTTATGAGGATGCGTATATTTTTGCCCGCGCTTTGCACCATCTTGGAAACCTTAGCGAGCGCGACTATCGGGCCTACCGCCGCCTGTTTGATCTGGTCACGGCCAGCTTGCCTTCCCCTGATTTGCTGATTTATCTCAAGGCTCCAGTATCAGTGCTGATCGAGCGTATTCGGCAGCGCGGTCGCGCGATGGAGAGCGGTATTAGCGCGGATTATCTCTCACTGTTAGAATCTTTCTACGTGGATTGGCTGGACAGTTTTGATATCTGCCCGGTGCTGACGATTCAATCGGATGATCTGGATTTTGTGAATAAAAAGAATCATCTTGATATTGTTGAGCAGCGCATTCTGGATAAATTATCTGGCAAAGAGGAGTTGGTTTTTCCTTCATAGCGTAGAGCCAGGCTGGAATTTGAGTTGTTGAGGCCTCCCGCGGCGGGTTCCACGCCTGGTAGGTGAATCGAAAAAAAGAGCGATGGCTGTAGGCCACCGCTCTTTTTGCAATTAAGAAATGATTTGCTTCAGCAGTGTATCGACAATTAACCCCAGCAAGAACCAGACCCCGAAGCGGCGGTTATGCACAAAGGCTCCGGCCACAAAATAATTCGGCCATACATCGGGATAGTCGGCGGGCTTCTCGGCAGGTTTGGGCGCTTTGAACATCGGCCAAATCTCGAAGAAAGCTGGAAATGCTAATGCTACCAGCATCAGCGCCGGCGTGAAAAAGCCAATCACAATCAGATAAACGGTAGCCACATATTGCAGCACGAGCATCCCCACGACAGTGTAGCGTGATAGCCTTTCGCCCAACAATACTGGCAAGGTGTGAATCTTTTTGGCTTTATCCACTTCGTATTTATCGATATGTTTGCCGAAGATGACACCCGTGACGCCTAGCGCATAGGGCAAACCGGCGATGACTACATTCCAGTCCCAGGCACCACTGACGACGTAATAACCGCCACCAATCATCAATGGCCCCCACACAATCAACACGGCGATTTCACCCAGGGCGATATATTTCAGCGGCCAGGTGTAGAACAGCACAAAGAACGCGCCCAATGCCATTAAGGGCAACGTCAGGCCACCGCGCATGAAAACCAATGCTACGCCGCAAGCTGCCGCCAGTAGCCCGGTGACTGTCGCATAGGTCAGCAACTGTTTTTTTGTCAGCAGACCATGTACCAGCGGCTGTGGGCCATATTGGGCGCGGTAATAATTATCCTGATCTACGCCGCGGTTGAAATCGGTATAGTCATTGAGCAAGTTATTGGTAGCGTGTGCCAGCAATAATCCCAATGTGACCAATAGCCAGGGTAGAAATTCAAAAGCCCCGGCGCGGTAGGCAAATATCCCGGCAAATGCGGCTGAGAGAAAGGTCATCACCAGCACGGCTGCGCGGGTGGCTATCAGCCATTTTGACATGATGTCTAGTTTTTCCCACTCATCTTTAGTGATGCGGGGAATAATCTGTAAGGCTTTGCGCCACATGGCAAAATTCATGAATAAACTCCTTGAAAAGGGGATAGATTTAGTCTAAATTATACTACGAGGTCAGTTCGTCAGTTCGACCCAATTTCTCGATTTAGGCGCTTCAGTGATACAATCGCTCCATGTTTTTTCCATCTGGAATACCCACTTCCAAGCGTTTATTTGATCTGCTGCTCACCCTCCCAGGGCTGGTTGCACTCTTGCCGTTGCTGGCGCTGATCGCTTTATTGGTGCGCATCTATCATGGCCGACCGGTGCTATTCTCCCAAACCCGGCCTGGATTTCGCGGCGAATTATTCAAACTCTACAAATTTCGCACCATGACCAATGAGCGCGATGCGGAAGGAAAATTGCTCCCCGATGAGCAGCGTCTGACGCGCCTGGGCCGTATTTTGCGGGCTAGCAGCCTCGATGAACTCCCCGAACTTTTTCTCATTCTCAAAGGTAAAATGAGCCTGGTTGGCCCGCGCCCATTGCTGGTGCAATATCTGGCGCGTTATAACCCCGAGCAGGCGCGCCGCCACGATGTGCTGCCCGGCATCACCGGCTGGGCGCAGATCAACGGGCGCAACGTCCTCACCTGGCCGGATAAATTTCGCCTGGATGTGTGGTACGTAGATCACTGGTCGCTATGGCTCGATATCAAAATTCTGGCCCTTACCCTGTGGAAGGTCATCCGCCGCGAAGGTATCAGCCAGCCCGGCTACGCTACCGCCGAAGAATTTATGGGCAACGAAACCAACAACCGACGGCCGACAACCGACGGTATATAACCTTCAACTATCAACGTTCAACCTGGAATCTGGAACTCACATGATTGGTGAACTTGCCGCTCTTGCCACCTCACTGACCTTTTCTTTTGGATCAACCTTTCTTACATTGGGGGGGCGCCGCGTTGGCTCGATGATTCTCAATCGCGCGCGGTTGCTGATTGCAATCGGTTTCCTCAGCCTCACACATTGGATTCTGCTGGGCATCCCGCTGCCGCTCCACGCCGAACCCCATCGCTGGCTCTGGCTGGGACTCTCCGGTTTTGTTGGCCTGGTTTTGGGGGATATTTTTCTCTTTCAGGCCTTCGTGTGGATAGGGCCGCGCCTCTCTATGCTGATGATGAGTCTGGCGCCGATCATCGCCACATTTTTAGCCTGGCTGTTCCTCGGCGAACGAATGGGCTGGCTCCAGGTTTTTGGCATCGCACTGACTTTATCGGGCGTGGCCTGGGTGGTTTTGGAACGCAACGGCGCCAACAAAGCCGCCAACCCCGATTATGCGCGTGGCATCTTGTACGGACTGGGAGGGGCAATCGGTCAGGCTGGCGGGTTGGTGCTGGCCAAGAATGGCCTGGGGGGTGATTTCTCGCCCATCTCGGCCAATCTTATCCGCATGATCACCGCCGCCGTCATCCTTTGGACGCTCACCTTCATCCAACGCCAGGCCAAAGCGACTGTGCAAACCCTCTATCGCAATCGCCGCGGCCTGCTCTTTATTTTGCTAGGCTCATTCGCCGGACCGTTTCTGGGGGTTTCATTTTCGATGTTGGCGATCCAGAATTCAGAAGTTGGCGTAGCCAGTACGCTGATGGCCTTGCCGCCGGTCTTTCTGTTACCGATCAGCTATTTCGTTTTCAAAGAACGCTACGGCTGGGGGGCCATTATTGGCACGTTCATCGCCATCGCGGGTGTGGCGGTGTTGTTTTTGGTGTGAACGAACTGTTGAACAGGAGGCAGTTATGCGCCGCAAGAATCGCTTTTTTGTGCTTTCTCTACTCTTGGTTGGGGTTTTGGTCTTTCTCATCCGCGGGGAGATCGCCGCGCAAACCGGAGATAGTGGTCAGAATTTCGACAAATGGTCATTGTGGACAAATGGTACGCAGTTGCGCGGTGCGAATGTTCATCAATGGCGCGTGTACCCGGAATTGGTCGGCACGGAAGTAATTGGCCCAGGCCCGGTGGGGCCGCCACTCACCCAGGTCGATTTTGACCATCTGGCAGCCATGGGGGCCAATTATGTTAATTTTTCGGTGCCCGGCGTTTTTACAGTTGAACCACCGTATGTGTTAGATGACGGCGTGCTGGCGAATATGGATCATCTGCTCGAAATGGCCGCCAACGCCCATCTCTACGCCGTAATCAGCTTTCGCACCGGGCCAGGACGCACCGAATTTACCTTTTTTTGGGACGAGGTTGGCGACTGGTTCGGTGAAGAATATCTAAACGACTCGGTTTGGGGCGATCAGGTTGCACAGGATGCCTGGGTGGAAATGTGGCGCGTTACTGCCGAACATTACCGTGACAACCCGATTGTGGTTGGCTACGACCTGATGGTGGAGCCAAATGCCAATGAGATTGGCACGCACGCCTTATACGATTATTTGGATATTTGGGACCCTGAGGAATTTCTTGCCGAGTATGGCGGCTCGCTTTATGATTGGGGGCAGTTGTACCCTCGGATTTCAGCAGCCATCCGCGAGGTTGATTCCGAAACTCCCATTATCATCGGCGGAATGGGTTACAGCGCCGTGAACTGGCTGCCCTACCTCAAGCCGACTGGCGATCCGCGCACGGTCTACGCGGCGCATCAATATATGCCTTATGTGTACACGCATCAATCCCCCGATGAACCTTATACCTATCCGGGCAATTACGACCTCGATTGGGATGATGTGAATGATGAGTTTAATCGCGCATGGCTGGACGAGTGGCTGGTCACAGTCGATGATTACCGGGCTGAGCACGGCGTTCCTGTGGTCATTAACGAGTTTGGCGGCACGCGCTGGAACCCAGACTTTGCCCAGTTTATGGACGACCAGATGGGTTTGTTTGAAGCGCGTGGTTTGAATTATGCTTTGTGGGTTTGGTCGTCATCATGGGAGCCATTTGTCTCCGATGTGGATGCTTTTAATTTTCGCCACGGCCCCGACCCCGATAATCATGTGGATGTCGAAACGAGCGCATTGCTCGATGTGATCACGAAATATTGGGCACTGAATACCCTCCGCCCGTAAAAACTTACAAAAAAAGCGTGGCAAGTTTTGATTGCCACGCTTTTTTTGTGTTAATGTTCGTGATCGTCGAAATGTACGTGCTGATGTTCTAGCTCTTCTTCGGTAGCTTCTCGCAGCGCAATCACTTTGATTGCAAAGTGCAGTTCTTGCCCTGCCAGGGGGTGATTGAAATCGAGTACCACATAATCGTCTGCGATTTCATCAATCACGGCTTCCAGATAATTACCTTCTTCATCTTCCATTTCGATGGCGGTGCCAATTTCTAGGGGAATAGTATCGGGGATTTCGTCGCGGGGGACTTCGGCAAAAGCTTCATCATCATATTCGCCATAACCGTCTTCGGGGGCCAGTGTAATATCTTTGCTTTCACCGATTGTCATACCATTTAATTCACGTTCCAGACCAGGGATGATATTGCCCATGCCCTGGATGAATTGGATCGGGTCATTGCTATCGGCAGAGGCAATAATTTCGCCATCCACGCTGAGGGTATATTCCATTGAAACGACCAGGTTATCCTGGACCCGTTTTTGTTGATTCATCATTTACTCCTTACAGGGACTATGCGCCAACAGTTGCTTTTTTTGTATTTTTCGCAAGTCGGCCGCGTTCTTTGGCGTCAAGAATCTGTTTGCGGATGCGATAATTTTTTGGGGTGACTTCGAGAAGTTCGTCGTCTGCCAGATACTCAATGGCTTCGTCCAGGCTCATGCGGCGTGGCGGTGTCAGGCGCACTTCAATATCAGAACCAGCGGCACGCATATTGGTGAGATGTTTTTTCTTGCAGACATTCACATCCAGATCACCTGTGCGTTGATGTTCGCCAACCACCATCCCCGTATATACTTCCATGCCCGGGTCACAGAACAATATACCGCGCTCTTCAGCGCCCTTCAGTCCGAAAGTTGTTGTGACACCATCTTCCCAGGAAACCAGCGAACCGGAAGAGCGCCCGTTCATTTCTCCGACTATTGGCAAATAATTATGAAAGAGCGTGTGCATCACCCCCGAGCCGCGCGTAGCGGTCAGAAAATGCGAGCGAAAACCCAATAGACCGCGCGTTGGCACCAGGAATTTAATTTGCACGTTGTTATCCTGAGTGTTGCGCATATCTTGCATCTGTCCGCGGCGAGAGCCCAGCATCTCAACCACTACACCCACCGTTTCGGGGCTGGTTTCGATGAAAACATCTTCAAAGGGTTCCAGCGTTTTTCCATTTTCATCTTGTTTCAGAATGACATTGGGGCGTGAAACCTGGAATTCGTAGCCCTCGCGGCGCATGGTTTCGATCAGGATTGCCAGATGCAGTTCGCCGCGTCCTGAAACCATGAAGGTATCGGCGCTGGCGGTTTCGTTCACACGCAGGGCGACATTGGAGCGCAGTTCATTAAAAAGACGCTCACGTAGTTTGCGGGATGTACTCCAGCGTCCTTCACGTCCCGCAAAGGGGGATGTGTTGATGCTAAAGGCCATGTGTACGGTTGGCTCTTCAACGTGGATGGTGGGCAGCGCTTGCGGGTTTTCTGGATCGGCGAGGGTCTCACCGATAACGATATTCTCAAGCCCGGCCAGGGCGACGATCTCACCAGCCTCGGCTTGATCGACTTCTACGCGGTCCAAACCCTGATGGATATACAGGTAGCGCGCTTTTTCGGGGATTATTGTGCCATCGGATTGCATACGGACCAATTCTTGTCCGGCATGGATTTTCCCCGCAAAAATTCGCCCGACAGCGGTCACACCACGATATTGATCGTAACCCAGCGTAGTAACCAGCATCTGTAGTGGCGCATCAGGATTAACGCTTGGCCCAGGGATGTGGCGCAGGATGACCTCAAATAGCGGCTGTAAATTGCTGCCCAATTCTGGTGATAAACTTGCCTGGGCGGTGACCGCATTTGCATAAACGACCGGAAAGTCGGCCTGCGCATCGTTGGCGCCCAGTTCAACGAACAGGTCAAAGGTCTGGTTGAGTACCTGTTCGGGGTCTGCGCCGGTGCGGTCCACTTTGTTGATGACGACAATGGCACGATGCCCCATTTCGAGGGCTTTTTTGAGCACAAAACGGGTTTGGGGCATGGGACCTTCTGCAGCGTCTACCAGTAGCAGTACGCCATCTACCATATTCATCACGCGCTCAACTTCGCCGCCAAAATCGGCATGGCCGGGCGTATCGACGATATTGATTTTGACTTGTTGCTGGCTGACTGCATCCCACACTTCAATGGCGGTGTTCTTTGCCAAGATAGTGATCCCGCGCTCGCGCTCCAGATCGTTTGAATCCATCACGCGTTCAATAACTTGTTGATTTTCACGGAAAACGAGCGCCTGCTGGAGCAGGCCGTCTACCAGTGTAGTTTTTCCGTGGTCAACATGTGCGATGATGGCAATATTACGAAGATCGGTTCGTTCAATTTGCATTCAAAAACTTCCTTGTCGGCTCGTTTTTAAGCCGGATCGCTAGATCTATTTTTACCGCAAAGACACAAAGACACGAAGAGACTTGAAAAACTTTGCGTCTTCGTGTCTTTGTAATGAGTTTCTCGTCTTTTTACGTACAACAACCCCGGCCTTCAGCCCGGGGTTGTCTGCAAGCGCACCATCATATCAGGGACTTGCTGTTTTGAGAAGATGCAGTTTTGTGCAAGACTGCATTGCTAATCTCCTGCCAGCGCTTCAGCCTGTTGCACCATTTTGACAAATGCGCGTGTTTCGGCGTTATCGTCCAGATACCAGCTTATTCGTTGGGCTTCTTCCAGAATATCGTTAAATGTATTGCCTTGCGCCCAGTAGCTTTCTCTCAGAATTTCGGCGAATTCGGCAACTACCACATCCCATTGAAAATAGGGTGATGTTTCATCAAATGCAGGGATCAGATCGGCGACGGTGAAATTCTGATTGAGTTCTGTTACTCGATGAGTGTCGGGGTCTTCCCAGCGCAGGAAAATGCTGGCGATGCGCCCTTGTGCATCTTCGCGAAGTTTGATCTCATACAACGCCGTAACACTGTGCCCGGCGCCGATTTCACCGGCATCCACGCTATCGTCGCGGAAAGCTTCATCGGCAATGTCCCTATTTTCGAAGCCGACCAGCCGATAACGGGCTACTGCCTCGGGGTTAAATTCCACCTGGATTTTTGCGTCCAGCGCAATCGCCTGCAGGGTGCTGGTCAGATTTTTCACGAATAGATTCTCCGCTTCTTTCAGGGTATCCACATAGGCATAGAATCCATCGCCGTTATCGGCCAATTGTTCCATCAACACATCATTATAATTCCCCATGCCAAAGCCGACCGTGGTCAGGGTGATGCCTTCGCTGGCGTAGGCCGAAATTTGCTCCCAGATCGATTCAGCGCCGGTGTTGCCCACATTGGCAACGCCATCCGAACATAAAATTACCCGATTGATGCCGCGCGGGTTGAAGGCACGTAAGGCCTGCTCGTAGCCCAGCCGCAGACCGGCCTCGGCGTTGGTGGAGCCTTCGGGCTGCAAGGCGTTGATAGCCTCCATAATTGCGCCGAACGCATTCCCGCGAGTAGGCTCCAACACCACATGGGCGGTCGAGCCGTAAACCACAATGCTAACCCGGTCGCTGGGGCGCAATTGTTCCACCAGCAGCGCCAGAGCCTGCTTGACCAGTTCCAGGCGGTTTTCCATATTCATCGAGCCTGAGACATCAATCACAAAGGTCAGCGAAACATCTTTGCGTTCTTCAGGAGCCACCGCATAGCCCTGCACGCCCACGCGCAGCATTTGGTAGCGCTCATTCTCGGTGAAGGGCGCCGCGCCGCCATCCAGATGAATGACGAAGGCCTGCCCCTCGGGGGGATAAGCATAGCCCTGCTCGAAGTAGTTGATAAATTCTTCTACCCGGATGCCATCTTTATCCGGCAGCGCGCCGCGCTCCAGGTAGCTGCGGGCCAGGCTGTACGAACCCGTATCCACATCCAGCGCGAAGGTGGAATAGTGATCGTCTTCAGTATCGATGAAAGGGTTGACCCCGTAATTCTCGAAGAACATATCCGTGTAGCTCTGGTCGTTGGGTGGATTGAGCGGCATGGCCGTTGCTGCGGGTGTGGGCATGGGGATTGATGCGGCAGACGAATCGGATAATGCTTCTCCCGCGGGCGCGCGGTTTTCGGATTCGCTCGCGGGGCGATCCTGCTCCTCAGCGGGAAACTCTTCCAACGGTAGCGGCTCCGACTTTTGGGTGGGCGCCTGATTCTCGTTGCGGATGCCCAACCCGCAGGCCAGCGTTGTCAGGATCAGGGTGGTGAAAACAGCGAAATAGGTGTAAGCGTTTTTGTGGGACATATTAGTCTCCTCAGGAAGTCTACAGGTGAGTGATAGCCTATAAACGTCTGTGTTGAGAAAAAAGTTCCCAGGTGTATGTTTTTTGTCTATTCTGAATGCACGGCAAATTTCTAATCATGATATTATTAGGATTTAAATGGTCTAATTTATTCAATTCTCTGGATGGCAAAATTTCATAAAGGTTGGCGAATCTGATGACCGATGTTTTCATTTCATATTCCCGCAAGGACCAGGACTTTTCAAATTGGCTGGTGAGATCGTTTGAACACAATCAGCGTGAAGTTTGGCTGGACAAAGACGATATTCTGCCAACCTCCCAATGGTTGGCAGAAATTTACGCTGGCATCGAGGCCGCGGACAATTTTGTCTTTATCATCAGCCCTGATTCTGTGCGTTCTCAAGTCTGTGGTTGGGAAGTAGCACATGCCGTAAAACACAACAAACGCCTGATCCCGGTTTTGCGCCGCGATGTAAATTTCAAAGAATTGGAACGGTTGATGGCAGACCCCGTTTGGGAGGGCATGTTGCCAGAATATTGGAAAGCGCTGGCCGACCTGAACTGGATTATGTTCCAGTCCAATGCTGATCGAGATCAAATCTTTGGCACACTATTTGAAGCCATTGATATGGATATTGACTATATACACCAGCATTCCAGCATTCTGGTAGACGCGTTGGAATGGGATGCGGGCGCGCGTAAAGCCAGTGATACTCTGCGCGGCCCCTCCCTGGAGAGCGCCGAACAATGGCTTGCCCAGAGTGGCGGCAAAGACCCCCAGCCAACCGAACTTCACCGGGAGTACATCAAGGCCAGCCGGATTGCTACCAAAAAGCGACGTATGGTTATAATGTTGGCATCAGGCTTTGCACTGATCGCCTTGACGATTGTGGGTGTGATTGCTGCCTTCCAGTATCAGGATGCCGCCATTGAACGCATGGCAAAGCGGAGCCTGAGTTTATCTGCCAATGCGCAAGATGCTTTTGAACTTGGGGATTCGGGGCTCGGGTTGGCGTTGGCCCTCGAGGCTGTAAAAACTGAAGACCCGCCTCTGGCCTTCTTGTCTGGTGCAATTACACCACCTTTGGTATCCAAACAAACTCTGGAGGAATTGGCCTATCGTCCTGGTACGGTGGCCGTTTTCGATAATGCCGAGATGGGGCGATTCGGCCCTAATGAAAATAGTATCTATCTTGCCGGAGGTAATGCGCTTGTCGAGCGGGATATTACTACTGGCGCAGAGTTAGCCCGATTTGAATTTGATGCTGCGATCGTGGAATTCGAAGTCCAAACGGAGAGCGGGGTGGCATTCCTGGCCCTGGAAGATGGCAGCATCCGACGCCTGGATTTGAATTCCGGTCTGACATTGGATTATGGCCTAGGCAGCCGTCCCATCGAGCTGGGCGCTACTGGGGCGACTTTCGTGCATGCCGCGGATGATTTCACGCTCGTTTTGCGGGATGCAGTTTCAGGAGCTGTAATCCATCGTTTCACATTTAATTCTAGTATTTCTGATCTGGCCTACAACGAAAAAACAAGCCAACTTCTCGTAGGGTTGGGCAATAGTGAGATGAGTTTATGGAATACGACAAGCGGCGAATTGGTCAGCACATTGAACTGGTATGAAGATAATTCAGTTCAATTGAATGCTGACCCGCAGGACTGTTTGCTCAATGGCATCTCAATTGCTTCAGTAGCCCTCAGTAGCGATGGCCGCTACGCTGTCTACGCCATGCGAGGCGGTTTTCCCTTCGCTGTTTTGGCCTGCCAATTAGAAGAAATTCTGGTTTGGGATTTGGACCAAATGAAGGTGGTCAAGCACCTCATTGGGCATAGTCTGGACGCGGGGGTTGAGAGCCTTGCCATTAGCCCTAAAGGCGATTTTATTCTCTCCGGCGGCGGCAACGAACTTTTTTTGTGGGATGTTTCTACGGGCAAATTAGTTCAGCAGCTTCCAGGTTTTGCCGATTCCGCAGATCAGCTTATTCTGGTTGATGAGGTCTCCATTAGTCAATCTGGCAGTTATGGTATTTCCTCCACGGATAACGGCGCCGTGCAGATTTGGGAGCTGACCCCCGGAACCGAAATGATGCGTGTAGACTTGGGGTTTGGCGGCGGCGGGTATGGCAACCTGATTCAGGCAGTAGCAACCACGCCCGGTGGAGATATCGCTCTGGCTGGAGGTCAGGGAACCATGCGCGCCAATCCCAGCACCACGGTCGTTGACATGAAAACCGGAGCCACCCTTGCCGAGTTCGACATGCACAACGATATTTACGATTTAGTCGTCACGCCCGATCAAAAGCGCGCCCTGGAATATAGCGCCGATGGCCTTTTCTTGGTGGATATTGCTACGGGCGTTACCATTCGGGAATTCGATGTGTTGCCGATTGGCTTTCTGGATTTTAGTTTTCCTGCTTTGCGCCCATTGGTTGCCATCAGCCCCGATGGGAATACGCTCTTCACTCAGGGCTGCCTGTACAGCGTGGCTACAGGTGAAAAGTTATCCTGCCATGATTTTGGTCAACGCGGCCTGTATAGCGCCGATGGACAGTGGATCGTCTCGGCTATCGGGATGGAAACTCTGGTGATCTGGAATCCGCTCAACGGGCAAGAGATGAGCCGTTTCAATCCGGGTATCAACCTTGGGGGATTGTTTGCACTGGGTCTCGATGACAGCGAATTGCTGGTAGGCTCTGAGTCAAAATTAGTATTAATTAATTTGAATACGAAAGAGATTACGAGGGAATTCATCGGACACGATGGGCCGGTGTACGCAGGTGATGTCAGCCCTGATGGGAAGATCATCATTTCTGGTTCGCTGGATCAGACTTTTCGCATTTGGGATCGAGAACTTGGGATTGAATTACGCAGTGAGCAACAGGGGGAAGCGGTTTTTGGAGCGATCTTTAGCGAGGATGGCAGGTCGGCAATATCGGGCGCGCATCAGGGGGAATTAGTGCGCTGGCGGGTGACCTCAATGCTGGACCAACTGGTGGAATGGGTGTATGCCCATCGCTATATCCCTGAGATGAGCTGCTACGAAAAGGATGAATACGAGATCGCCCCCCCGTGTAATCCTGGGGATTATGCCTGGCTGGGCCTGAATATTACTACCCAAATGGATAATGTAGTCGTTGAGAGTGTTGAATCGGGTTCGCCTGCTGAAGACGCTGGTATGGAATTTGGGGATCAAATCTATTCTATTGGGGGACATTATGTTGACGCCGCTGACCAGATCAATAAGATCCTCGACGAGTATCGACCGGGCGACCTGATTGTAGTTCAAGGTTACCGGTCAGCTACTGGAGAAGGATTTGAAATGAAGATTACACTAGACCAGCGACCTTGAAATAGAAAATTTTCAAGATGAGAAAAGCAGCCGGAGTTGCATGGGATTATGTGTGTATTCTCATCAATAATACCTTGACAACTATTCTGGCAGTGGTAAAGTAGATTGAATTAGTCCGATTTGTAAATCTTAAATATTCCAAGCGTAGTGAAAGTGCTACTTCTTCACACATTTATTGGTCGCACTGGGGTACTATAGGGCATTGCTAAATCTATGGTATTATGACCAATAGTATCCAAATTAATTTGCTATATTTCAATTTGCGGAGATAACCGGCCATCTGCTTATTTGCAGACGACTGGTTATCTCCTGTGCTTGCTGCAAGAACATTTGGCGAATAGATAGCTTTCGATCAATCAGGTTTTTTTGTCGAGTCAATACTACTGAGAATATAATTTGAAATTTTCAAAACAGCATCATCAGATTGGCAAGAACGAGCACCCTATTGATTATCGACAGCCAGGGCTTCTGGTAAGAAGCCTTTTGGTTATTATTGCCGCGTTTCTCTTGATAGTGATGCCACTACAAGTTGTTCACGCTGGGGATGATGCTCCGACTGCGCCCGGCAGCGATACCCAGGTTGTTGCCGAATCTGAAGTTGTTGATTCTTCGCTAGACGATGCGTCTCTCTCGGATGCCGTTGTTGGGACAGAGCCTTCAACGGATACACCCCCCGGTAATGCCCCTGTTAATGTTACACTTGATCCTCTAGGAGTTACCCCTTCAACGGATTCGATTGATTCAACTGAGTCCGTTATTGCTGAATCTGAAACACCGCTCGCTGCGGTTAATGTGTGTGAACAATCTGACTCAGCTTCCGATGCGGATCAAACCGATGCTTCCGCCAGCGGGTGCGTTGACGCGGCTGAAGAAGCTGCGGAAACAGCGTTAGTAGAATCCCCTGGGGAGCAGGTAAATGTGGAAGAGCAGGAACCAGCCCCGACGGAGTCCGTTGAAGCGGCCATCGTTGAGCCGGAACCCGTTTTCACTGTCACCATCCCTGATCCCTATTTTTATATTTCGGGCGCCCAATATTCCTACCTGCCAACCGGCGGGGATTGTACCGACAAGACGAACTGTTTCGTTTCAGCGACTCCGATTCAGGACGCGCTGAATTACGCTAAAACACAAATCCTGGATGACGACACAATTTACTTTGAAGCCGGGGCTTTGTATACTGAATCATTCTCGATCAGCGGCTGGACGAACCCGTTGACTTTGCGCCCCGATGCCGATGGCGATACCGGACTGGGTGGCGCCATCACCATCAGCGGCAACAGCGCCCCGATCATCATCCGTGATTTTGTATTTACCGCCGCTGCGACCATCACGCTGGATGACAGCCCAAGTGTGACCCTGGCGGGTTCAGATAAACTGGATGATACTTTTGATGTGTATCTCACAGGCAGCGGGGATGTGAACCTGAGCGTTCAGGCTGGCGAGCCGGACATTGCCGAAACAGCCGAGCGCGTTCTCGCCGGTATGAGCCCGGCCGACGATGATACTTTAGTTGTGCATGGCGCCTCGGGGAATGACACAATCCAATTCGACGCCAGCTTTACGCGCAACGGCAACCAGCGCGTGACCTATGATGTGGTCGAGTCTATTGGACTGGATGGCGGCGGCGGAACCGATACGCTGGTTGGCCCGGACGCGGCCACAACCTTTGATATCACTGGCGCGAACAGCGGTATTCTGACGACCGCGGATAGCACGCTGCCCTTTACTTCATTTGAGAATCTGAGCGGCGCGACGAAGGTGGATACCTTCGTATTCCGGGATGCGGGCAGCATCAGCGGAAATTTGGCAGGCGGTTCGCTTTCGGATATTTTGGACTATTCCAACCGCACCAGCGCCGTGACGATCAACTTGGTGACAGGCAGCGCTCCGGCGATTGGCGGGTTGGTCAGCGCAGTTGAAGAAGTCATCGGCACGAGTTTGGCTGATACCCTTACCGGTGATGCCGACAATAACAAACTCACCGGCAACGGCGGCGAAGATGTACTCACTGGCAATGACGGAAACGATACCCTGATTGTGACCCTGAGCGGCGCCAGCGCCCTGGCCGTCACCGTGGATGGTGGGATTGGCGACGATGCTCTGACGGTCTTCGGTACCAGCGGCGTAGATAGCTTTGTCGTTGACATTGCCAACCGCCAGGTGACGCGCAGTGCCAATCAGGTCGTGACATACAGCGGCTTCGACGGCGCGGGGGATCAGGTAACGGTCGATGGCGACGCCGGGAGCGATATGGTAGCTGCCTCGACGAGCAGCACCTATTTCCGGATCAATGACACCAACGGCGGCGAAGTGATCTACGAAGTACCGGTAGTGGGAACCTTCGATATTTCCACCGCCATTGATGCCGATTCCTATACCATTAACTTGGGAGCGCCGCATGGTTTGAGCCTGGGCGCTAAAGTTTTTTATCATGCCGCGGCGGGCAGCGCTGAACGTATTGGCCTGGTAAATGAGAGCTTCTATTATATAGTCCCCACCAGCAACCCCAATGTAGTGAAGCTGGCCGACAGCCCCGAGAACGCCAACCTGGGTACAGGAATTGTCATCTTGAATTCAGGCACGCTCAGCGAAGCGCATTGGCTGACGCAGTGGGAACGGGTTGCTTTTGCCAGGATCGAAAACCTGAACGGCGGCAGCGGTGACGATACCTTCTGGTTTGCCAATGCTGGCAAGCTGGATGGCGCTATTGGCGGCGGGGCCGGAAACGACTCCATCAAAGGCGCTAACGATGCCACCGACTATACCATCTCCGGCGCGAATTCCGGCCTGATCGAAACGACCGTTTTTACCTCGATTGAAAACATTTCCGGCGGTGATGCGGACGATATTTTCGACATCGGTGTGGCTGGCAGCTTGAGCGGCGAGTTGAAGGCCGGTGGCGGCGATGATACCCTCAATGGGCCTGATCTGGCGCTGACCTGGAATTTGACCGATGTGGGTGAAGGCTCAACCTCGGGCCTGAATTTTAGTCAGTTAGAAAATCTGGTGGCTGGCGAGCTGAACGATATATTCAATATCGTCAAATCATCCATCTCGATAACGCATCTCCCCCCGCCGGATGGCGATGGCGAGACCGAAATCTTTTTCTATTTCGGCAGTATGCCGGGGCTGTTGGATGGCGCTGGCGGCAGCGATTCTTTATATGGACCAGATTGGAAATACGATTGGGAGATCGACGCGCTCAATGGCGGCACGCTTCACGACACAACACCCTTCGCGCATATCGAAAATCTGTACGGCGGCGCCGAAGAAGATAATTTCATCTTTAAACCGGGCGGCAGCATCAACGGTATTGTGGATGGCGGCCTGACGGGTGATAACGCGCTGGATTTTGAAGATCAAACTGCGGATGTAACGGTCAACCTCACCACGCACGTTGCCATTCTGACGGGCGGCGCTTCGTTTGTCGGTTCCTTCGCCAATATCCAGCATGCCTTCGGCGGCGGCGGCAACGACAGCCTGACCGGCGACGCCAACAACAATACCCTGATCGGCAACCTCGCTAACGATCACATCTACGGTTTGGCGGGTGATGATAATCTGGTTGGCGGCCCCGGCGATGATATTTTGGAAGGCGGCGCCGATAACGATACCTATGACTTCACCTTAGATGAAGATGAAACCTATCCCTGGGGAAGCGATACGATTACCGACAACGGCGGCAGCGCCGACAGGATCGATTTTCGTACCAGTGTTTTGGATGTTACCTTTAATTTAGGTTTACTGACTTCTCAGGTGGTTGCCAGCTACAACGCCGTGACCATGTTGACCCTCATCCTGACAACCGCCTCGATCGAGAACCTGATCGGCGGCTACGGAAACGACACCCTCACCGGCAGCAGCGCCAATAATATCATCGAGGGCTATCGCGGCAACGATACGCTTGATGGCGGCGGCGGGAACAACACCCTGTCTTTCGAGCATAACACTTACAAAGGCGTCACGGTAGATTTGGCGTCGGGATCGATGATTAATGACGAAATCACGGATCACGATTCAGTGCTCAATGTGGGTTTCGATACCTTCACCAATTTCCAAAATATTCGCGGCACCTTCACGGACGATATCCTGATCGGCGATGCCAATAACAATATTCTGTATGGTGATGAGGGTAATGATACCCTAGAAGGCAAAGGCGGCAACGACACCCTGTATGGCGGCGCTGGTGATGATACCTACGTCTTCGATGTTGATTCTGCCCTGGGTTCAGATACCATCATCGAGAGCGCCGGTTCTGATTGGCTGGATTTCTCATCCTCGACCGCGGCTGTGACCGTCAATCTGGCGACCACCACCGCCCAGACAATCGAAGCCACCAACCTGACGCTGACTGTAGCGGGCGTTGAAAATATCAAGGGCGGCGATGGCGGCGACAATCTGACCGGCGATGCCAACGACAATATTTTCAAGGGGCAGGGTGGAACCGATACGATGACCGGCGGCGGCGGCAGCGACTCAGCGGATTACAGCGCCACGACGACGGGCATCACGCTGACGCGCAACAGCACAACTTTCCAGGTGGTCGGCAGCGAAATAGGCACGGATACCCTCAGCGGGATTCTGACCATTATCGGCGGCAGCGGCGCGGATACCTTCGCTTTTGATGCCAATAGCCTGACATCGGAGAGTTACACATTGGAAGGCGGCGGCGGCAGCGATCTGCTCGATATGGCGCTGACGGCCTCGGCAGTGGTCGTCAATTTGAGCGTGCTTGTCGCCCAGAGCGTGGTTGCCAGCAAACTATCTTTGACGCTGACCGGGATCGAAAATGTGACCGGCGGCAGCACCGCCAACACCCTCACCGGCGATGATAACGCCAACATCCTCACCGGCGGGGCAGGCGCCGATACCATTGATGGCGGCCTGGGGGACGATGTGATCTATGGCGGCCTGGGCGTTAACAGCATCAACGGCGGCGATGGCAGCGACTGGATCGATTACAGCGTCGCCACCGGAACGGTAACGGTCAGCCTGGCGGTTACGACCGCACAAACTACCTGGAGTACCGCCTCCGACACCATCAGCAATATCGAAAATATCATCGGTTCAGCCTTCGCCGATACGCTCACTGGCAATGCCAGCGACAATATTCTGCGCGGCGGCCTGGGCATCGACACACTCAATGGCGGCGGCAGCGGCGATAATGACACCATCGATTACAGCGATGCATCTGCGGCGGTGACTGTCAATCTGACGACCAGCACGATGAGCGGCGCTGATGCCGTGGATGTGATCAACAACTTCGAGAGCATCATCGGCTCAGCTTATGGCGACACGCTGACCGGCGATGCCAACAATAATCAAATTACCGGCGGCCCCGGCAACGATACCCTGGTTGGCGGCGCGGGCGATGATACCTATTTCTTTGGTTCAAACTGGGGTGTGGATACAATTTCGGATACCGCAGGCGACAATGACGAAGTCAACTTCAACCCCGCGGTGGCTGATGTTTCTGTGCTGATCGACAGTACCACCGTTGTGCTCACCGACGATGCCAACCCAACGGGTAACAAGGTCACCTACGGCACGCTGGAGATCGAGAGTTTTGTCGGCAGCCAGGGCGTTAGCGCGGTATCTTATGCCAGCGGTGCCACGATTCTGACGAATGGACAAAACCACTCGCTCACGGCCACTACCATCAACATCCCCGACAATGTGACCATCTCAACCCGCATGATCGGCGCGGGGACGGACCATCTCAATGATCCCTCGGTGGGCAATTCGGGCAGCATTATTTTCAAGGCCAAGAGCGTATCAGCCTGGGATATTTACGACGACAAGACCATCACCATTGGCAACAACGTCAAACTTCTGGCGCATGTCAACACAATTTTTTACCCAGGCTCGCCGCCCAGCGACTGGACAGATGGCGTGTACACCGTTGAATCAACTGCCAGCAACGGAACTGGATTTGGCATGACGGCCACGATAGCCGTCGCCGCCGGGGTTCCCACTGTGCAGGTGCTGAGTTGGGGCGCAAATTATGTCAATGGCGACACGATCACCTTCCACGATCCGAATG
>JACNJM010000084.1 GCA_014382605.1 Anaerolineae bacterium | reverse complement strand
CACCAACTATGGCTGGGATTTGCTGGATATCCATCAACGCTTCCGACGCTTTGATGAAGGTTTAGAAATTATTACTCGCCTTTTGCAGAGCGATACACCCTCCGATTTTCGCGGGCAGTTTTACCGCATTCAGGAGGGGATTTTACTGCCACGTCCGCAACGGCCGGGCGGCCCGCCGATTCTGATTGGCGGCAATGGCTCGCAGCGCACATTGCCTCTGGTGGCGCGCTTCGCCACCGAGTGGAATTCAATTTACCTGCCGGTGGAAAAATTCCAGGAACTTAGCGCCCAACTCGATGAACTGCTTGTGGCCGCGGGGCGTATACCCAGTGAAGTGCGCCGTTCGATGATGACCGGTTGCGAGTTTGGCGTAGATAAAGCTGAAGTGAAGCAAAAAGTCAAAACGCGCACCAAAGGCAAACTTTCGCCCAAAGAATTGCACAAGCGCGGGCTGATGGTCGGCACAGCCAATGAGGTTGTTGAGCAATTGGGTAAATTGGCTGAGGCCGGTTTACAGCGCGTGATGTTGCAATGGCTCGATCTGGATGACCTCGACGGTCTGGAAGCGCTGGCAAAAGGCGTATTGCCGCAGGTGAGGTAAATATCGATGGCGCACATTTTTCAGATCAACCGTTCAAGCGGAGGCGTTCCCAAGCTGGGGATATCAAAAGCTGAAATACGGACAGAGGGAGTAAGTGACGACTGGCAAAATGATCAGGTGCACCACGGCGGCCCAGACCGGGCCGTGTGCCTGTATTCGCTGGAATTGATCCTGGCATTGCAGGCAGAGGGGCACCCGGTGTTTCCCGGCGCTTTGGGAGAGAATCTAACCATCGCCGGGCTGAGTTGGCCGGAGATCACCCCGGGGGTGGTACTGCAACTGGGGGAGGCTACCCACCTGGAGGTTGTCGCGTACACCACGCCTTGTTCACACATCCGGCCTTTTTTCCACGATCATAATTCCAACCGCATTCATCAGAAAACACATCCCGGATGGTCGCGAGTTTATGCACGCGTTTTGCAATCCGGAGAAATCCAAGTCGGTGATAAGGTCACGCTACTAAAGGAGCCAGCCCATGACAAATACTAATCGCCAACAAAAGATTGCATCTTACGGTCAGGCCTATGATACGCTCAAAGCTGCATTGGCGCGTTTTCCTAAAGAAACCTGGAATTATCGTCCTACACCCGATCGCTGGACAATTCAGGAGATCATCATCCATATTACGGATAGCGAGGCCAACAGTTATGTGCGCTGCCGAAGGTTCATTGCCGAACCCGGCAAGGACTTGATGGCCTACAATGAAAATCAGTGGGCGAAAGCCTTGAAGTATGGCGGGCAGAATCTAGATACCTCCCTGGAGCTTTTTCGCTGGCTGCGACAGGCCAGCTATGAGTTGATTCGCGATTTGCCTGAAGAGGTTTGGGCGCACGAAAATTATCACCCAGAGAACGGAATGATGACGATGGATGATTGGCTGGATACCTACGAAAGCCATGTACGCGATCACATTGCCCAGATGGAAGAAATCTTCGCTCATTGGAAGATGCAGGCTACGCATTAGTGTCACTTGCAACTTTGCGGCGTGTCTCACGTATTAGAAGGTGTAGTAATCAACCTATTAAAAATCTATGGAGGCTCAACTAATGAAAAATCATTCTGGACAACTGCGCTGGCTTCTGATGCTGGTGATGGTTTTCACGCTCACTTTTGGCTTTGCCAGCACCGCTTATGCCTTTGAAAATATCGAGGATGGCGATCTGCCCGCCGGAGAAGTCGTTGATGACGATTTATTCATCTTCGGCGAGACTGTAGTGGTGGATGGTACCGTCAACGGCGACCTGTTCGCCTTTGGGAATACGGTAGTCGTCAATGGCACTGTCAACGGCAGCCTGTTCTCCGGCGCGCAGACTGTAACCGTCAATGGCACGGTCAGCGGCAGTGTTTATACCGGCACAAGCTATACTCAAATCGGCTCAAGCGCCGAGATTGGGCGCAACCTGTTTTTCGGCGGCTTCGCCCTGGATATTCAGGAAGGCGCAAGTATCAGCCAGGATATTGCCGTTGGCGGTTATCAGGCCGTAGTCAATGGCAAGATTGGCCGCGATCTCTATGCTGGCGCGGGCGCGCTGGAAATCAATGGCGCGGTCGGCGGTGATGTCAGGGCCGATGTCGAAGGACCAACCCAAGATATGGGACCAACCCCTTATATGCCGTTCACGCCTCCGGGCGCGCCAGCTATGCTCCCCAGTGGGTTGCGAATTTCCGAAAATGCTCAAATCGGCGGGCAGATTGCTTATACCAGCCCGGTTGACCAGGGGAATACCATTGAAACGGATCCCGCTGGCGGCGTGGTCTTCAGCACCCCGGTTCCCGACACAACCCCTGGTTATACGCCTGAAGTCAGCGCACAATTTAACGTGGGTCGCTGGTTATTGCAACGCGCACGCGAGTTCTTCACGCTATTGGTACTGGGTGGTTTCGTCCTGTGGCTGCTACCGAACCTGCTTAATAAAGTTGTCGCCAAAGTTCAAAGCGAACCCTTACCCTCCACCGGATGGGGTTTCGTAACCATCATCGTGGGGTATGCAGGTGCAGTTGTTGCCGCCGGATTGGTACTGGCGCTGGCGATTTTCTTCGGCGTGCTAACTCTCGGCGGGTTGGGGCGCTCCATCTTTGGGGTGGGTTTCTCCTCCCTGGGGTTGGCAATGGCGATCTTCGTCCTGCTGATCAGCTATGGTTCCAAGCTGGTAGTGGCTTTCTGGGGCGGCAAATGGATTTTATCCAAACTGGCTCCCCAGGCTGCTGAGAGCAAAATCTGGCCGCTGGTGCTAGGGGTAGTGCTCTACGTGCTGCTGCGAGCAATCCCTGTGCTGGGTTGGGTTATCGGCGTAATCGTCACTTTGCTCGGTTTGGGCGCCATGTGGTTGGTCTTCCGTGAGTGGCAGAAGCCTGTTGTTGCGGGTGAAGTCGTAGCCGTTGCCTAGCCACACCAACGTTTCGATAGGAGTTCAACCAATGTCTATTTCAAGAACCAAGTTGCGACGCTCGCATCGTGACCGTGTGGTTGCCGGAGTATGTGGTGGATTGGGAGAATTCTTCGGGATCAGTACCTTTTGGTTCCGGCTGGCCTTCCTGATCGCGCTGATACCCGGCGGTATCCCTGGCATATTGCCATATCTGATACTCTGGATTGTGATCCCGCAAGATTAGAAATTGCTTGGGGAAAAGAAATGAGCCGCTGTACTCGCACATCGCAGCGGCTCATTTTCTTTTCCCATGTCCAGGATAGTTCTGCGTGGAAAGATAAGCCTTACAAGACTGGAAGATATGGTACCGTAGAAGTAAGGTTGTTCAGCGCTCTGCGCACTGTTTCACGCGGGCAGCCTATCGTCATACGAGCAAACCCAGCCCCTTCTCGTCCGAACCAATAACCCGGCGCAAGTGCAATCTGTGCTTCTTGAGCCAGGAACTTTCCTAATTTTCTGGTATCCAAACCAAGACCTCTGAAATCTAGCCAAACCAAAAATGTGCCTTCTGGCTCAACCAATGAAACTCCGATGTCATTTTTTTGCAAATGCTCTCTGATAAAATCAACGTTTCCTTGAATGTACACCAGCAGCGAGTCAAGCCATTCGTCGCCATCCCGATAAGCAGTTTCCATCGCAACTGAAGCAAACACATTCACTTTATTGATTTGGTAGCGATGAGCAAAATCATGGAATTTTTGACGAAATTTTTCGTTGGGGATGACTGCCATTGCATCTACCATGCCAGAAATATTAAATGTTTTTGCTGGCGAAATGCAGGCAACTCCATTTTGCGCAACCTCTTCCGAGACACTTAGATAAGGGGTGTACCGGTGAGGTGAGAAAGCGAAATCACCATGAATCTCATCTGCTATCACAAAAACATCGTGTCGCTTACATATCTCTGCAACTTGTTCTAATTCTGTCGCTGTCCATACCCTACCAACTGGGTTATGTGGGTTACATAATATCAATATTTTGGTGCTCGGATCAGCTGCTTTAATTTCAAGGTCATCAAAATCCATCTGGT
>JACNJM010000263.1:20043-21245 GCA_014382605.1 Anaerolineae bacterium | reverse complement strand
CAAATAGAATCGTAAAAGGGCATGTCTTGCCCGCTAAGTGATGGACTACACCAAAGATGACGACAATATCCACGATTATGGTTTTCAGGACTCGCTCGGGGTGGGTGCCACAAAAAAATAAACTAAACCACAGACAAACACAGATTCACGCGGATGAAAAAGAAAATAATTAGCATTTACGCGTGCCCTTTAGGGTATCTGCGTTCATCTGTGGTTTCTTTACAAATGAACAGAAGAAATTTGACCGCGAAGCCTGATGGCCTACTGCTCCAGATACGAATCGGCGTAGATGACTTGATTGAGCAAAATTTGCACGGTCTTCCAAACAGCCATCTGCTCAGGATCGCTCGTATCCACATCGTCAATGGTAGGGTATTCCATATTGGCAATCCGGTCATTGATGGTGAGGTAGAGTTTCGCCAATGGAGTGCTCTCATCGCGGGTTTCCACAATGCGGATGACATCCATCAGCTCTTTCTCCAGTGGGTTGGCAATCATCATCTGCAAACCGGCGCCCATCACCATTGCACAGTACACGCTGTTGATTAATGGTCGGTTTTTATGCGGCACGGCGTTCGAGACATTCGAGAGGCCGACCGAAATCTTTGGGGGTGGGTCCCAGGCAAACTGAATTGTACGCACAGCCTCGATCAATTCGGGGCAGTATTCCTGGCAGCCGGAGACCGTGAGTACCAATGGATCAATGATCAAATCGCCAATCGGGAAATCCAGTTCCAGGCAGCGGGGGATAAGCTGTTCCAACGCGATGGTAACGCGCTCATCAGCCCCAACCGGAATGCCGCTTTTCTGCATGGTAAGCGCGATCAGTTGGGCATTATATTTTTTCGCCAAGGCGGGCACTTTTTCGAGGCGTTCCGGTTCTGCCGAAGTTGAGTTAAGGATCGGCTGGGCTTTAGTGACGGTTTTGAGAGCGGCTTCCATGCCGTTGACATTGGTGGTATCAATGCACAGGGGCACATCCACCACAGTTTCCACGGTTTCAACCATCCAGGGGAAGACTTCTTCCCAGTCTTTCTTGCGCGGCCCCATGTTGAGGTCCACACACTGGGCGCCAGCTTCTACTTGTTTGATAGCCGCTTCCTTGAAATATTCACGGTCGCGGTTCTTCAACGCCTCTTTGACGGCTGGTGAGATGATGTGGATATTCTCGCCAATGATGTACATAAAAACCTTCCTTTTCG
>JACNJM010000263.1:0-19718 GCA_014382605.1 Anaerolineae bacterium | reverse complement strand
TCCATTGCTTTTGCAATCGTTGGGAACAGGCTCATGTCAGTATGCGGCAAGAACAAGGCCGACATAAAGGCATCGTAGAACGAGTTGTCGGCAGAAAGTTCAATATAGGTCATGCGGGCTGCAATATCGGTGATGCGGCGGCGCATCGTATGATCAATCAGCGCCAGATAAGCGCCGCGCACCGATGTGTTGCCCAAAAAGTCAAAACGATCCCAGGGAACATCAGGGAGCAGCCCAATTTCGACGGCTTTTTCCACATTGATATATTTGCCAAACGAGCCGCCGATGAGAACTTTGGAAGCCATTTCCAGGGGGATGCCGACGCTATCGGCCAGTACACTAAACCCGGCGTAGATGGCGGCTTTGGCGCGCAACAGATTATCAATATCCACATTGGTGATGACGATGTCCTCATCGATGGCGCTTTCATTGGCCCAGGCAATCACATACTCGCTGCCGTGATCGCCTTTGCGCACGCGCGGCGAATCCAGTTTGGTGTTGATGCTGCCACCTTTATCGACTACGCCGGTGAGGAACATCTCGGCCAACAGGGCGATCAGGCCACTGCCACACAGACCAGTGGGCTTGACTCCGCCAATCACGCGGAAAGAGGGATCATACGTATCGCCATTCACCCAAATTTCCTCGATGGCGCCTTTGGTGGCGCGCATCCCGTGGAGTACGCCAGCCCCCTCGAAGGCAGGCCCCGCCGAGCAAGCGCAAGTGACCAGCCAATCTTTGGAGCCAAACACTGTCTCACCGTTGGTGCCCACATCCAAAAAGAGCAACACTTCTTCGGCATCATCCATCCCCGAAGAGAGCACACCAGCGCTGATGTCGGCGCCGACGTAGCTGGCCACACCGGGCAGGCAATCGACGACGGCGCGCGGGTGTGTGTTGATGCCTACATCGGCGGCTTTCAACGCGGGGATGTGATTAACGCCGGTGACAAAGGGCGACAGGCGGATACTGGCCGCGGGGATACCCAGCAACAGATGGATCATGGTGCTGTTCCCGGCAATGGTGGCTTTCATAATCTCTCGGGGATCGGCTCTAACGCGTTTACAGGCGCGTTCAATCAGTTCGTTGATGGTACCCACCACCAAATCGCGCATCTTTTCGGCGCCGCCTTCTTTCCCGGCGACAATGATGCGCGAAATCACATCTTCGCCGCGCGAAATCTGCTGGTTATATTCGGCGACCTGAACACGCACTTTCCCGGTGAGCAAATCTACCAGCCAAACCGAGACGGTAGTGGTGCCAATATCCACCGCCGCGCCCCACAGTGGGGTATCTTCGGGTGTGTGCCCGGGGCGCAAACTCAGTAATTTGTTGGGGGTCTCCGTATCGTCCCAGGTGACAGTATTCACCACCGCGGTGACGTTCCAATCATCTTCTCGCAGCACTGTGCCCATATTGCGCAGTGTGTGTAAAGAAACATGCAAAGGCGCAATACCATACTGCTTACGGGCGGCGGTTTGCAACCTGCTCCAGTCGTCAGACTGGTCGTCCATGCTGGGGGGCGTGAGGGTGAGATTCAGGCGGCGAATGGTTTGTGCCTTATGGGGGTTATAACCCTCCGGCACAGCCACATCGCCTACGGTGCGATCGGTGGTCAGCCGCCGTTCAATTTTCTCTTGCGGTGGCACCTCAATGCTAACATCGCCCTCGACAACTGTCTGGCAGGCCAGGGCATAACCATTTTCGACATCTTCAGCAGAGAGTCGCAGCGAACTACGGCGACGAACTTCGCCTGTTTCCACGCGCACCGCGCAACGCCCACAGCGGCCTTGACCGCCGCAGGGTTGATTGATTTCAACATCGGCTTGTGCCGCGGCCTCGCTAATTAACGCGCCTGTAGGAACAACGACTGGCGTTTGAGCAAGGTCGAAAGTTACTTTGTGTTCAGCCATAGTTTAGTGCTTTACGAGTAAAAATTCTTTCTGAACTACTGTGTAAATCTACCACAAAGACACAAAGACTCGAAGAAAGGCTAATCTATGTTCTTCTTTGTGCCTTCGTGTCTTCGTGGTGAATAATTTTTTTACACAGCCTGCTTCATGTAGGCGGGCAGGTCTACGGCCTCGCGCGGGCCAACTTTGACATCCCAATCGGGGAGTTCTTCTTCAAGTTCTCCGGAAAGCACGGCGGTATGGCCGGGCAGCACGATCTTCTTGGTGCTTACTTTGTCGGCGACGTTGAAACGTTTGACATCTTTCGCAATCACCTCGGCGTCGAATTTTCCGGCGGCCCAGGCCGTCAGCACGCTCATGCCCTCGGCTTCAGTTACCAGCAGCCAGGCCGGAACTCCGGCGCTTTCGACTTCGTTGGCAACGCTGAAGTAAGTGATGCTGAAATTGGTCGTCACTAGCACCGGCGTATCGGGACCGGGATTGTTGATTTCGTAAACGCCGGGCTGCACCTGGATGGGTTTCTGCGGATCAGTGTAAAGATTCTCGCGCAGCACCAGCAGAGGGTAAGCGGACTCCGGAGTGAAGTGATCCATCACAATGAAGCCAGCGTATTTTCCGATGGCTTGTCCAGCCAAAATGACCTCTGTGGCGGCATCGCCTGCATCACCGGGGAAGTTGATGATGGGGAAGCCCAAGGGCCGAAAGCTAGATTTGAGCGCCATGCGCCGCGCGACGGTATTGGCAAGCAATGTACCGCGGAAACCGCGCTGTTTGGGCGAAAGCACAATATCTTTCACGCCTGCTTCAGCCACTTTCGTGGATAATTCGACCATCTCGTCCAGATTGTCAGCGGCGATGGATAAGGCGGCGTCGGCCTCTTTCGCCAGGGCGGCCATTATTTCCCAGTTTTCGGCGGTAGCGTGGCAAAGCATCACCTTCTCGCTCCCATCGAGAACCGCCAAACCCGCTTTGAGCGCGTCCGGCTCGCCGATGAGGATCAGCGGGCGGTGGCTGACTTCACGCACAGCCTTCACCGCGGCAGCAAAGTCGCCGCCAGCCGCCTGGACAACGAAACCGCTCATTTCCAGATTGATGCCAACATAATCCACCTTATAAGCATCGGCTGGCTTTACTTTGGCTTGAATATCATCAGCCGATTGGCTGTCATACACTCGCAAGAACAACCCCGGATGGCTGTAGAAGGTTTTTTCGTGGCGGAAGAGAACCACTTCGTTGCCAGCTTTGACTTCGTAGCCATTCGATTTGAGTGCAAAGGGGCGTACCGGCGGCGCGGAGGCCTCCGAAAGTTGGGCTTCGGCTTCTTCGCTCACATGCGGGCACAGCGAAAGTTCAACTTGTTTGGCGGCCAGTTTCATCGCAAAGGCGAGGCAGGTGGGAAACTCGCAATCTTTGCAGTTGGTTTGTGGTAATAATTTGTAAATTTGAATGCCTGATAGTGCCATGTTTTTTCTCCGTAGAGCGGTTAGCTGGAAGCGGGGAGCCGTTAGCCATTCATTTCGCTAACGGCTTCCCGCCAACCGCTGTAAGCTTATTATTCTCCCATCAAATCTTTGATCGCCTGATGTGTTCGCCGCACGCTTTCGGGGTGGCGCAGCACAACCACATCTGCGCCCGACTCGATCAGCATGACGGAAGTCAGTGTTTCCCAAGTGATGCCGCGTTCCAGCCAGTCGCCCCACTCGGCGGGGACATCGTCACCCACTTTGGATTCTTTGGTCTTCCAGCATTCTTCGCCGGAGGTGACCAGCATGGGCATCTGGGTCATGCTATCCCCTTGCAGGGCAGCCAGGCGCAGGCGCTCCATCACGGAGTAGCCATACTCAAAGCCATAGCCCAGCGCGCCCGTGGTCGGATCCATCACAATGCGGTCTAGCGGCAGGCCCATATCGTTAATCAAGATATTGAGCTGCTTCGCCAAATTGACATCCATCGCCGTGCGGGCGTTGACCAGGTGGCCGTTCGCCATCGCCGAGGCCACGATCGTGCGGTAGTTCTTGTCTTCGCACAGGCCCAGCAACAAACGTTCGCCTTTGGTGGCATCCGAGATCGGCACCATCAGGGCATTATCGATCTCAGCTTGCCCGGGGCCAAAAACGGCCAGCGGCAAACCGGTAGCTGCCAATACTTTCTTGACGGCGGCCACGGCTTTTTCGGGGGTGTTCGGATTACCCTCCGCATCGGTCAGCGAGAGGGTGAGCATAAGCATGTCGGCGCCAGCGGCTTCGGCGGCTTTAGCCCAGTCGCCGGGGTCATTCATGGCATCGCCCCATTGCTTGTTGAGCAATTCCGACCAGTCATCGGGGCGGCGGTCTTTAATTTCAATCGCTACCACAGGCTTGTGAGGCATCGCACCTTCAAAATCCATGAAAGGCATGGCGGTTTCGCCACCGATAGTTAGGGTTTTAGTACGCGTGCCGCCATCGGCTGCGGTAGCGCCGAGAACAACCTGGCGCACCGAACCCGACCATTTTTCTTTGGCTACCGCCGTGGATGTGCCTTCGGGCAGCCATTCTTTATCGGGGGGAAGTTCGATTTTCGGGGCCGCGGCAGGAGCTTCGGGCGCGACCGCGGGGGTGGTTGCGGCTACCGCTGCCGGAGCAGGGATTGCCACCTGTGACATATCCACATCGCCAAGTTCGGCAAGCGCACCGACGAGTGATCCGATCAGCGTTTTGACGGAACGTTCGAGACGATCGACACGTTCTTCGATTGAGCCAGCCGCTGCGGGGGCCATCGGAGGTGCAGCCGCGGCCGCGGGGGCAGGAGCAGGCGCGGGCGGCGCGGGAACATCCACCTTGACTTCAGGTTTCTCTGCTTTCGCTGCTGCCGCTTCAACTACAGCCTCGGCCTGTGCGATAACATCTTCTTCAACACGGGCGGATTCGGCCACCATGGGGCCCATATCCAGCACGGGGTGATCTTTTTCTTTAACCCATTCAACCAGTTCTTCAACCGTGGTGACGCTCTCGCTGTCGGCGATACGATCAATCAGATCGGGAATGCCTTCGCGCTCGGCAACTACCTGGAATTCGGCAGACATGCTGTCTTTAAGGTTCTTACTCATCCAGACCACGCGCTTGAAACCGCCATCGGCAGAGATGAATTTGGGGCTGATGAGATAAAACTTGCCTACACCCATCACGCCGGGGGTTTGTACTCCGCCGCCAGCCATGCCCGCCAGAGTGCTGAATTTCATACCCATGGGGGTCATGCCCACATCTTCACGGCTGACAATGAACACGCCTTCGACTTCGGGGATGTACATAACAATACACTCAAAACAGCCACAAGCCGTCATCGGGTTTTCCATGATCGAGTACATGGAGACGTCTTGAATCGCGCCATGCGAACCGACTTTAGCATAATCGAGGGTGCCTTCCCAGTAACCCAGGTTGGGGTCGATTATTTTGCCCAAACCAATAGGCTGATTGGGACCGGTGGGGTTAATACTGTAGGATGCCTTGCAATCGAGCCAGTTATAGGCCCCGCACAGGCCCAGACGTTCCGGGCTAACCACGCAAACGTGGTTGGGAGCAAAGGACTGGCACAGCGTGCAGGAGTAGAATTCGTCTACGGCGCTGTCGGTCAGATCGGCGAGACGCTTGTTACGATAATCGTAGGCCTCGCGAGCTTTTTCCAACCATTCGGTGACTTTATCGGGATCAGTGTAAATGGTAATGCGCACCTTGTCGATGATAGCGCCAAATTCGGCATGCAGGCGGGCGTGCAAAATTTTGCCGATGCCCTCCAGCGTAAAGCCTTTTTCGACGGCTTCTCGGGAAATTCGGATCCAGGTAATATCGCGCTGGCCGATATGCTGCAAACCGGAGCCGCCATTCACAAAGTAGTGAATCTGGCGTTCGAGTACTGGCTCAAAATCTTCTTGCATTTTGCGGCCAGCGACATCGACGACGATGCCCATATCCATCGAACCCTGGTCTTCAACGGAGTCGATATTGGGGCCAACAATTTGCACAACGCCATCGGTGACTTCGTCCATATCCATCATGCGCAAGAATTCGAAGCATTTGGAGTATTTGCCGCCCATTTCGACACGCATATCAGCTTTGCGGACAACCTCGCCCTCAAAGGCCGAGCCGTAGGGGATCGGCACGGGAACTTCGGTCATTTTGATCTTGACGCCGCGGATTTCGATGCACTTTTGCACCATGCGCTCGGCGCGTTCCATGTCGTCGGCGCCCTCGATCTTGTCAAAGGGCATTGAGACCACGTGCTCGTAATCGGTCACGCCCGTGGGCAAAATTTCGGGGATGACGGTGTCGGCGATCACCGGGAAGCCAAAGTTGATCGCTCCGGCAGCCGCGGCATATTTAAGATCATCCACTTCGCCGAGAGCCAACACAAAGGCGAATACGCGTTTCTTGTTATACATCAAAATGTCGCGCGCCGCTCCGGCGTCAATACCGCCGAAGGTCAGCGCCGAGCGAGTAGCAAATCCCAGGGCGTAGATAGCGCTAAGCGTATCCGTCCCAAAGGGGATCGTATAGGTGTCGTAGCCTAAATCCACACCTTCTTCTTGCAACTGGTGGATGATGCTGCGCCCGTTAACATTCCCAGAGAGGAAAATCAGGATATTACGGCGCTGAAGTTCGCGCACCAGCTTGACGGCAACTTCGTTGGATTTTGCTGCCCCGACGATGGCCGCAAACCCGGGCATGCGCCCATCGACAAGCTGGATACCCCAGGAACGAAGCTGGATGTCGTCAATCGGACCGTTGAGGTGGCCTGCCGGACCCCCGCCGTTATCCAGCTCGGGGTAGGCCGTGCCGCCCGCCAATTCGATGCCGGGGAAAGGTTCAGGCTGCATCCCATACACAAAGCGAATTGCCTCGATGATTTCGGCAGCCAACAAAGTTGCCATGCCGCCATCGAGAGTCTCACCGAGGTAGGGAGTCCAGTGTCGTTGAGATGGCACCGGGTGTAATAGCGAACGCGCGTGCGAAAGAACTTCCACCAATTGCCCCAACGTGCTAACCTGAATACCGGTCATCCCGTAGATGGTTGGTAAGAAATAAGCTGTATTGGGGAATTCAACCAGTGTATCTGCGCCTTTTTCTTCGATGGCGCGTTTAAGCATCAATTCGGCTTCGATCACCAGGGAATTTGCGCCGCGGATGGCGCGGGTTGCAATATATTTTGACATGTGTGCCTCCGAACGTTCAAACGTTAGAACGTTTAAACGTCATTAGTCTCCAGCAACGGGTAAACCGTAGATAGCTGCTTTGCGCTCAGAAAGCGGCAAGGCTTCCAGTTCCAACATGCGGGCATCGCCGCTCTCGCCAAAACGCTTGGGGTCATATTCGGGCAGCCCCAAGGCGGCGCGTTTCTTGTCGATATGCTCGAGGGTGGCTTTGATCATTTCATCGGGATCAGCTATAAATTCCAGCTTGCCGCCGTAAAGTTCCTCCCAGCCTTCACTAATCAAGCCGGAAACCAGATCGCTATCAGAAACTTTATCGGGCATACCGCTCACCGGGGAAGTGCCGCCAAAGATGACATACGCGCCCGAGGCCACGCAGTAGGTACCAATCGAGAGCGCTTTTTCGCTCATCCACTCCGGGGCCAAACCCACCGCCGGGACCTGGTCAATATCGTCGCCCAGACCGCCTTCTTCCACAATCTGGGTCAGTACGGTGAGGATGCGGGTGTTATCCACGCACGATCCCATATGCAGCACCGGCGGAATACCGATGGCTTCGCAAACTTCTTTCAATCCGGGGCCAACCTGATCGAGCCCAGCTTCGCCGAGCAGCAAACCTAATTTGGCGCTGGCAATCGCGCCGCAGCCGGTTTCGACGACAAGAACATCTTGCTTGAGCATTTCTTTGGTCACATAAGTGTGCAGGTAATCATGCTGGCTGCGCGGGTTGTTGCAACCCACAATAGCGGCCACGCCACGGATGCGGCCAGACATGATGGCATCATTCAGCGGACGGAATGACGAGCGGTAGGAGCCGCCTAACATATAGTTGATATATTCATGCGAGAAACCAGGAATCAGATCTTCGCGTACATCGGGGATCTGAATAGAACCGCGATTTTTGTAATTATCAATGGCTTCCTTGAGGATATTCTTGGCAATCGTCAGCGCATGATGCTCGTCGAATTGAATATGCGTTGCGCCTTTGAGTTTAACTTTGGGCGAAGTGGTGATGATCTTGGTGTGGAAGTTTTCGGCCAAGCCGACCAGTGCCTGCATAATGCACTGCACGTCCACAACCATGGCTTCGACCGCGCCAGTCATAATGGAGAGTTCCTGCTGCAGGAAGTTGCCCGCCGCCGGAATACCCTGACGCATCAGAATTTCATTGGCTGTACAGCAGATACCGGAAAGCTGAACGCCTTTGGCGCCCGCGGCTTTGGCATATTCGATAATCTCAGGTGTCTGCGAAGCGGCTACAATCATCTCGCTAAGAGTAGGCTCGTGCCCGTGGACAACAACGTTGACCATATCCGCTTTCAGTACACCGAGATTAGCCTGTCCCAAAATGGGTGCGGGAGTTCCGAAGAGAATATCGGAGACATCCGTGGCAATCAGGCTGCCACCCCAGCCATCGGCGAGCGCGGTTTTGATGGCATGCTGCAGAATATGTTCAGGGTCCTGATCGTCGCCGATATGCGTACGATGCAGCGCTTCAACGGTTTCACGATCAACACCGCGCGGCAGAACACCCTGTTCTTCCCAAACTTTTTGGCGTTTTTTGGGTGCACGGCGAATCGGGGCGATAACGCCTTTTTGCTGACCGAATTGCGCAATATACAGATCGGCCAGTTCATTGGCAATTTCTTCTGGCGAACGGCCTTCAACTTCAATATCGTAGTAACCCGCCACCGTGCGTAGTTTGGCAACGTCACGGATGTAGTAGCCTTCGGCTTCGCCATTGGCGGCTGCTTTGAGCGTAAAAGCCATGTCGCGGCCATGATCAGAGTGCGCCGCGGCTCCGGCAGCAATGGCGCGAATCAGGTTGCGGGCCTGAATGGTATCAATGGTTGCGCCACAGATTCCCGTGGAGCCATCTTTGGTCAGACGACAAGGCCCCATGCCGCAAATTTTGCAGCACATCCCCGCACTACCGATATTACAAGGGGCCATATCATCGGCGCGAGTAAATGCCGTGCCAATACCTAACTCTTCCGCTCGAATGAGCATCTCCTGTGCAGCCGGATCGGTGCTGAATTCCTGGGGGGTTCGTTTTTTCTTCGCCATTTTTTATTCCTCTTCCATACTAGTAATTGGTGCCATGCCAGGGCACGGCCACAAAGCGCGGCCCGCATGACCAACATTTTGCTCAAAGCTGACCACTCGGTTGGTTTGAGCATAAGCTTCCGTGTGCCGGAAGAACAGGTCTTTTATTTCACTTTCATTGGCTGGCACATCAGTTTCTTCCGGAATCGACAATTCACCGATATAGCCAACTGCTTCAAGCTTGGCAATAATATCTTGCTTGGCAACCTTTTTGGCGTTATAGGTGATCTCCGCCGCGCGGAAGCCGCTGCTGGCATAGACATTTTCAACGCCCTTGAGTTCAAGCAAAATTCGCCTGACTTCAACGACATGGTGATCCCCATACATGGCGGGGAGTTCAAGTGTTAGTACAGTCATAGGGGACTATCCTCCTTACTGAATTAATGAATAATGTGTGACTGTGTTTATAGACTGCGGTATATTTCTAATATATTACACAAAAAGCCAATGACTGTGTTTAGTCGCTGGCTTTTACTGCCAAACAGAAAACCAATTGACGATACCCTGGAGAACGCCCGGCGTACAAACGCAAACAATCTGAGCGATACTGCAGTGTTTTTGGACAGCACCGCGCATTGAGCGACTTGCGTTGACAACTTTCTACTCGCCGATTGGGTGTAAGCATGTTGAGTTATGACCCTTGGGATAAACAACTCAAAGATGGATTTAATATAATTGATCGAATTTACAAGCAACAAAAACTGCGAACTTAGTATAAAATCGCCTGCTGGATAACGTCAGTATGTACTATCACAAATCATCTGGATAATTGTCATAAATGATTGGCGACAACTATCAAAAGACAAGTATTTTGCTCAATCAGGCTTAAAAACACCTTCTTTAGGACATAGCAGGCTTTTCATTTCAACAAATTTTATGAACCGGCTTGTCCAATTTAAGTAGATTTTGGAAAGAACTTTGCAAAAGACTTTCGAAAAATAGGGGTGTGTGGGGCGCTTCGCGCCCCACACACCCCTATTTTTCGGCAATTTCTTACGGCGCGGCGGAAGCCACGTTAAAGCTACTTTCCAACAATCACTTATAACGAAAATTTCCGCAAAAAATCCCCAAAACATCATCTACCCCCCTCTCATTGAAGACCTACCGATATGATACAATCGCATACCGTCTACAGGGATCAAATGATGAGGCGCTTTGTAACCTTTTACGCCAGGAAGCATCTTAATGAATCAACAGGATCAAACAGAAGTAGAATTTTCTTTGGAAGCACTACAAAACGGCGATCAGGCTGAATTTGCCCGTGTGGTAGCAACCTATTCTGGGTATATCTATCGCCTGGCACTGAAAATGCTGCATAATCCGCAAGACGCTGAAGATGTGCTGCAAGATACGTTTATCAAAGCCTTTCATGCGTTGCCAAAATTTCAGGGACAGTCGAAAGTATCTACCTGGCTGTATCGCATTGCAACCAATGAAGCCCTGATGTTTTTGCGCAAGAAACGACCTGATACTGTTTCTGTAGAAGTACCACATCAGAATGACGATGAAGAAGCTTCCAGGCCTTTGCAAATCGTCGATTGGTGCTGCCTGCCCGAAGATGAGTTAGTCAGCGACGAAGCCCGCGAACAACTGGATCGTAGCATCACCCAGTTACCAGAAAGTCTCAGGCTAGCGTTTGTCTTACGCGATATTGAAGGGCTTTCAACTCGCGAAACCGCTGAAGTCTTGGAAATTAGCGAAACTGCTGTGAAAACTCGCCTGCATCGTGCCCGCATGAATTTACGCGAAAGCCTGACCGCCTATTACCAGGGCAAGATTCCAGAAAGCGTATAAAGTGCCGGAGAAAGCTATGACACAACACGATTATCACAATCATCATGATTGCTTCCACCTCCTGAATTCGCTCTCTGATTATGTGGATGGTGAGTTGGGCGAGGAACTCTGCAACGAAATTGAACGCCATGTTGCCGATTGCGAAGACTGCCGCATTTTTGTAGATACCTACAAAAAGACGATCTATCTTTACCATGAAACTACCGCTGAACCCGAAATTCCTTCAGATGTGCGCCTGCGCCTTTTCCACCGCCTGAACCTGAAAGATTTTCTGGAGAATTCAGTGGGAGAAGCGCAAGAATAGCACACACAAATATTCCATTACAAAGAGCTTCTGCAAAAAATCGCGGAAGCTCTTTGTAATTCAACAATGTAACCTTTCCCCTTCGCGCGCATCTAAAAATTCGACACAACGAGCTTTATCAGAAAATCATTTTCTCTGGAAAATTCGTACGTTGCCCTCCGGGCATAAAGGAGTTCACACTAAAAAATGGCCGATTTACTCAACGACCAAATCAAAGGGCAGGTGCGCGAAGCCTTTGCCGAGATGAAAGCACCTGTACACGTACTCTTCTTTGGCGAGGAAGAAAACTGCACCTATTGCGACGACACCCAACAACTACTCGAAGAAGTCGTTTCCCTTTCCAATCAACTTGAAATGAGCGTTTATGACCTGAACGCCAACGCCGATTTGGCTGCCAGATTCAATGTAGATAAGACTCCCGGCATGGTACTGGCTGGCAAAGACGGCGATGACCTCATTGACTATGGCGTGCGCTACGCGGGCATCCCCTCGGGGCATGAGTTTAGTTCATTGATTAACGACCTGCTGCGGGTTTCCTCCGGCGACTCTGGGCTAGATACCAAGACGCGCGCCTACCTCAAAGACTTGAAAGAGCCTGTACTTTTGCAGGTTTTTGTAACCCCTACCTGACCGCACTGTCCGCGAGCTGTATTGCTGGCGCACCAGATGGCGATGGAAAGTGAGTGGGTTCAAGCTGAAGCAATCGAAGCCACCGAATTTCAGGAATTAGCCGCGAGGCACTATGTAAGCGGCGTACCCAATACCACTATCAACGACGGCGCGGGACGTGTAATTGGTTCTGTGCCCGAGGGTAAACTTGTAAAAGAATTGCAGCGTGTTCTGGCCGGTTGAAGAACAGGGCATACACACCCTATGAAATCCATCTCACTATGGAGAAAGAAATGGCAACAAAAACCGAAACCAAGAAAAAACAACCCCGCGTGATTATGTTCAGCACACCCACTTGCTCCTACTGCAAAACGGCTAAACAATATTTTCGCCAGAAAGGCGTGCGCTTCAAAGATGTGGATGTTTCACGCGACCAAATCGCCGCCCGCGATATGCTGCGGCGCAGCGGGCAACAGGGCGTGCCCCAAATTTTGATCGGCAGCAAGATCATCGTTGGCTTTGACCGCCCAAAAATCGACAAGTTGCTGGACCTGTAATGATAAAAAAAATTGCGATTATTACCGAGAACGGTACCCGCATCAGCAGCCATTTTGGGCGCGCCCCTTTGGTCAAAATCTATACCGTTGAAAACGGTAAAGTGACGGCAGAAGAAGAACGCCAAAAAGCACATTTCACGGGCGAACATCATCACGATGCCAATCACCATCATCACGGCAAAGGCGCGCAGATGTTCCAGACGTTCACCGATTGCCAGGTGTTGATTTGCGGCGGCATGGGTCAACCCGCGTTAGACAAAGCCAACAATGCCGGACTAGAGGTTTTCCTCAGCGGCGGCGAGATCGAAACCGCCCTGCAGCAATACCTGCGCGGCGAATTGACCAGCGACCCGCGCCGTGTTCACACGCACTAACATCCCCAGGGGGCAGCACTCTGCTACAATAGCAGCAATCAACCCAACAGTAGTAAGGCTGCCCCATGACAAATCCATCCGACTACCCCTATGAGGAACGCTGGAAGCCCAAACGCTTCTGGACTCGACAAAAAGCGCTGATCGGCGCGGCGGTTGTGGTGATCTTGTTCATTGGGCTGAATCTGATCCCCCAATGGCTGGCGCCCAGCCCCACAGACCCAACCCCGACGCCCGCTTATATCGAATATGGCTCGCGGCGCATCGCATCGGTGATCCCGCAAGAAGTCGAATTCCCCGCTCCGGCGCTAGAACTCATCGATCAGACTGGCGCCGCGGTTGCACTCGAAGATTATCGCGGGCAGGTGTTGTTGCTGAATATGTGGGCTACCTGGTGCCCCGGCTGTGTAGCCGAAATGCCCGAACTGGAAGCCTACTACCAGGCCAGGCAGGCCGATGGCCTGCTGGTAATCGGCCTCAACGCCGAAGATTCCGCTGCCGAAATAGATGCCTTCCGCCAGAAAATGGGGCTGAGTTTCCCCCTCTGGCGGGATGCAAAAAAACACATCTACAACGCTTTCAACAATAATCATCTGCCAAGTTCGTATGTTGTGGATCGTACCGGCATGGTGCGCCTGGCGTGGTACGGCCCCATCAGCCTGGAAATTTTAGAAGAATTTATAACCCCACTACTGCAAGAGTAGACCTATGGCAAACCGAAGACGCAAAAGCAAACAAAGCAATGCCCTGCCGTTGATGATTGTCGGCACGGGATTGATTCTTCTGGCGATTGCGGGCGCTTTTCTGCGCCCCAAGCTTACCCGTAGCGCCGCGGATTCATCTGCGGGAAGCAGCGCCGCCTCGTCCATCCCGGCCGCGGTCAACTATCCGGCCCCGGAGTTGATTCTGACAGATGTCAACGGGGCGCGTGTCTCGCTGGAGGATTATCGCGGCGGTGTCGTACTGGTCAACAACTGGGCTACCTGGTGCCCGCCCTGCCGCGCCGAAATGCCCGAATTAGAAACTTTCTTCGAAACCCACCGCGCTAAAAACTTCACCTTGATCGGCATCAGCGCGGGCGACACAGCCAGCCAGGTTGACGAATTCATTGCCCAGAATGGCATCACCTTCCCCATGTGGCTGGATGCCGACGGCGCGGCCCTGCGCGCTTTCAAGAACAACAGCCTGCCCAGTTCCTACGTCATCGACGCCACCGGAACCGTGCGCCTGGCCTGGACTGGCGCCATCAGCCTGGAGATGCTCGAAAAGCATGTAACACCTTTATTAAGCGAATAGAACAATCTCATAATTGAAACGCGGATAAAAAAAGAAATTCGCGGTGATTCGCAAAATCAGCGTCATCCGCGTTCTAATTTATTTTTTATGGAGAAAAAGCATGGATGCAAAAGTAACCTGGCATGGACGTATGAGCTTCACCGGAATATCCGATTCCGGCTTTGAAATCCCCCTGGGTACAGACCCCGGCGTGGGTGGCGATAACGATGGTTTTCGCCCGATGGAGTTGATGGCAATCAGTTTAGCAGGTTGCACCGCAATGGATGTAATTTCAATTTTGGCGAAGAAACGCCAGGAAATCACCGCGTATGATGTACGCGTCAGCACCGAGCGCGCCGATCAACACCCCAAAATATTCACCGCCGCTACAATTGAATATCATGTCACCGGCAAGAGCATCGCCGAAAAAGCCGTTCTGCGCGCCATGGAACTCTCCGCCGTGCGTTACTGCCCGGCGCAGGGCATGTTAGCCAAAGTGATGCCCATCGCCCTGAAATATTTCATCTACGAAGACCAGGGCGATGACGAAGCCCAACTTGTCACCGAGGGCGAATACGTCCTACCAGAAGCAGAATAACCACATATAAAAAAACATAAACGCCCTCGCTCAATGCGGGGGCGTTTAGATTCCAAGAAGTCATTCACGGCTTTCATAAAATCCAATTTGTCATTGCGAAGGAGCGGCAGCAACCGAAGCAATCCCCTATTCGGCAACTTTTAGAAAAGCCCTGGAAATTTCTATTCGATTCTTGACAAATTCCTAAGTTTGCTATATATTTCAATTTACTTAACTATTGAGTAGAGCTTTCGTTTCAGCGAAGGAAGAATCTGAAAAACAGGGGTGTGGGGGGCGTTTTGCCCCCCACACCCCTGTTTTTCGGCAATCATTTACGGCGCAGCGAAAGCCCATAAGGATGTGAAGTATGTCGCCAAATGATCCATTTGTTGATGCGCTGCATCGCTGGATAGAAATTTTCATGCGCCGCTCGATGCGCAATTTTCTCAGTTATGTTCGAGAAAGCGGGCTTTCGATGTCGCAGATTGGTGCATTGTTTCATATCCATCGCATGGGCAGCAGCGGCGTCACCGACCTGGGCGACCATTTGGGCGTGACCAGCGCCGCTGTCAGCCAGATGCTGGAACGCCTGGTGCAGCAAGAACTCATCTCGCGCACGGAAGACCCTAACGACCGGCGCGTCAAACAGATCGTTCTCACCCCAAAAGGTTGCCAGATACTCGAAGAGGGTATCCGCGCCCGGCAGGGCTGGCTGAACGATCTGACAGAATCGCTCTCTCCGGATGAAAAAGAGCAAATTACCGCCGCGCTGAACGTGCTGATTATCAAGACCCAGCCGCGCGGGTAAACCGTTGAAATCCAAAACGAAGGAGCATTTTCAACATGCTACGATTGCTTAAATATCTAAAACCTTATACCCTTGCGATCTTGTTGACGATTGGATTGTTATTCATTCAGGCCAATGCCGATCTGGCGTTGCCCGATTATCTTTCCAGAATCATCAACAACGGCATTCAGCAAAGTGGGGTAGAAAACGCCGTCCCTGAGGCCATTCGCCAGAGTCAGATGGATAAGTTGCTCATTTTCATGAGCGCTGACGATCAAACGCGGGTGCTGGCGGATTATACGCTGATGGATGCGCAGTCCCCCGAGGCAGAATCGCATCTCGAGGCGTACCCTGCCCTGGCGCAGGAACCGCTTTACCTGCTCCGGGAGCTGGATCAGGCCGAGGTTGACGCGCTCATCCCGGTGATGGGCAAATCCCTGTTGGTTGTCTCCGGCATCGAGCAAATGATCGCTAATCCAGAAAGCGCACCCGATATGGGATTTGGCTTCGATCCCGCCAAAATCCCCGCCGGGGTGGATGTTTTCAGCCTGCTGACACAAATGCCCGCTGCGCAGCTTTCGCAAATCAGCGCCCAGATCAATGAGCAATTTGCCGCCCTCGGCGATAGCATGATCAACCAGATGGCGGTTAGCGCAGTCCGGGCTGAGTATGAAGCGATTGGCGTGAATACGGCCAAATTGCAAACCAGCTATATTTTACGCATCGGCGGCGTTATGCTATTGATCTCGCTGCTTGGCGGGGCCTGTGCAATTGCGATTGGCTTCCTGGCTGCCCGCACGGCTGCGGGGGCCGCGCGCGACATTCGCAAAGATACCTTCAAAAAAGTAGAAAGTTTCTCAAACACCGAGTTCGATAAGTTTTCCACGGCATCCCTGATTACGCGCTCGACCAACGATGTCACTCAGGTGCAGCATGTGATCTTCATGATCCAGCGTATGGTATTCTTCGCCCCCATTATCGGGATTGGCGGCATCATTCGGGCGCTTGATAAGGGAGCTGGCATGTGGTGGTTAATTGGCATTGCTGTACTGGCGCTGATAACCATCATTCTGACGATCTTCGCGATTGCCCTGCCGAAATTCAAAGTCGTCCAAAATCTGATTGATCGCCTGAATCTGGTGACGCGCGAAAATCTCTCCGGCATGATGGTTATCCGGGCTTTCAACAAACAAGAAGACGAAGCCGCGCGGTTTGACAACGCTAACCGCGATCTGACCGATGTCAGCCTGTTCATTGCACGAGTAATGGTCACAATGATGCCATTGATGATGCTGTTGATGAATGTTCTCTCCGTAAGCATTATCTGGGTGGGCGCGCATCAAGTAGCTGAAGCAAATATGCAAGTGGGCGATATGATGGCTTTCTTGCAATATGCCATGCAAATTGTGATGGCCTTCCTGATGATGTCGATGATGTTCATTTTCTTGCCGCGTGCAGCCGTATCGGGGGCGCGCATCGCCGATGTGCTCGAAACGGAGGCAACCATCATCGACCCACAGGAACCCCGGCAATTCACCAAACCGTTCGCCGGTGAAATTGAATTCCGTGATGTTTCTTTCCGTTATCCTGGCGCGCTGGATGATGTGCTGCGGAATATCAGCTTTTCGGCCCGCCCCGGCGAGACAACCGCGTTTATTGGCTCCACTGGCTGCGGAAAATCCACCGTTGTTAATTTAATTCCGCGCTTTTACGATGTGACCGAAGGCGCTATCTATCTCGATGGCCTGGATATTCGCCAGGTGCTGCAGAGCGATCTGCGCGACAAGATTGGCTATGTGCCGCAAAAGGGCATGTTATTCTCTGGCACCATCAAAAGCAACCTGCTCTATGCCGACCAAAACGCCGCCGATGAAGTTTTGAACGAAGCCACCACAATCGCCCAGGCCGCCGAATTCATCACGGCCAAAGCGGAAGGACTCGAATCTGAGATTTCTCAGGGTGGCACGAATGTGTCGGGCGGGCAGCGGCAGCGACTGGCAATTGCACGTGCCCTGGTCAAGAAGCCGCCGATCTATATTTTCGACGATAGTTTTTCGGCGCTGGATTTCAAGACCGATTCCGCTTTGCGCAAAGCGCTCAAGCAAAAAACGGGCGATAGCACAGTGCTGCTGGTCACCCAGCGCGTGGCAACCGTCAAAAACGCCGACCAGATTATCGTCCTCGATGAGGGACGTGTGGTTGGAAAAGGGACACATAACGAGCTAATGAAAAACAGCGAAACGTATCAAGAAATTGCCACCTCGCAGTTAAGCAAGGAGGAGCTGGCATGAGCATGCACAGTGATACAAAATCATCCGAGCAAAAACCGGCTGCCCCCCCGATGCGCAGACGCGGCGGCCCAATGGGGCATGGCCCCATGGAGATGATGAAAGGCGATAAAGCCCGCGATTTCAAGGGCACCATGCGCCAATTAGGCGAGTATCTGGGCGCTTATAAATTCACGATTCTGGTTGTGATGCTCTTCGCGGTCGCTTCGACTATTTTCAGCATTATCGGCCCCAAAATATTGGGCAAGGCTACCACCAAACTTTTTGAGGGCATCATCGCCCAGATTGCCGGAACCGGCTCCGGGATTGATTTTGCCTATATCGGCCGCATTATCCTCATTGCGCTGGGTTTGTATCTCGGTTCCACGTTGTTTGGCTATATCCAGGGCTGGATCATGTCTGGCATCTCGATGGATATTACCTATCGTTTCCGCAAGGATATTGCCGAAAAAATCAATCGTTTGCCATTTAGATATTTCGATAGCACCAGTCAGGGTGAAGTGCTTTCGCGCATCACCAACGATGTTGATACCGTCAGCCAGACCTTAAACCAAAGTCTTTCGCAGATTATCACATCCGTGGTCTCGGTGATCGGCGTGCTGATTATGATGTTCACGATTAGCTGGCAGATGACTCTGGTAGCCCTGTTGGTGGTGCCGCTCTCGATGGTTGTGATTTCGCTGATCGTGCGCCAATCGCAGAAATTCTTCAAACAACAGCAAGATTACCTCGGCCATGTCAACGGGCATGTCGAAGAAATGTTTGGCGGGCATGTGGTGATGAAGGCCTTCAACGGCGAAGCCGAGAGTGTGGAGCGCTTTGATGGGCTAAATGACACCCTGTATAGCTCTGCCTGGAAATCTCAATTTCTTTCCAGTTTAATGATGCCGGTGATGCGCTTTGTAGGCAATCTGGGTTATGTGGGCATCGCGATTTTGGGCGGTTACCTGGCAACCCAGAATGCGATCACCGTGGGCGATATTCAAGCCTTCATCCAATATATGAGTTCGTTCACCCAGCCCCTGACCCAGATCGCCAATATCTCCAATATTCTCCAACAAACCGCGGCGGCGGCGGAACGCGTCTTCGAGTTTCTGGCCGAAGCCGAAGAAATCCCTGATGTGGCCGACCCGGTCTACCCGGAAGCCATTGAAGGACACGTAGTCTTCCAGAATGTTCAATTCGGCTACGATCCAGAAAAAGCCATCATCCACGATTTCTCCGCCGAAGTGCAACCGGGGCAGAAGATCGCCATCGTTGGCCCAACCGGCGCGGGCAAAACCACCATCGTCAAGCTGCTGATGCGCTTTTACGATGTGGACAAGGGTTCGATCCTGATCGATGGCTACAATATCAAGGATTTCAGTCGCGGCGATCTGCGCTGCATGTTGGGCATGGTGCTGCAAGATACCTGGCTCTACAACGACACAATTATGGAAAATATCCGTTATGGGCAGCCCGGCGCCAGCGATGAAACTGTGATAGCCGCCGCCCAGGCCGCCCACGTGGACCATTTCGTGCGTACGCTGCCCGATGGCTACGATCTGGTACTCAATGAAGAAGCCACCAATATCTCACAAGGCCAAAAACAGCTTTTGACGATTGCGCGGGCGATCCTGATTGACCCGACCATGCTGATTCTGGATGAGGCCACCAGTTCGGTGGATACGCGCACCGAGGTGCTAATCCAGAAGGCGATGGATAACCTGATGGAAGGCCGCACCAGCTTTATCATTGCACACCGCTTGTCCACCATCCGCAACGCCGATTGGATTTTGGTGATGAACGAAGGCGATATTGTCGAGCAAGGCCAGCACGCAGAGTTGCTGCAACGCAAGGGTTTCTATGCCGAGCTTTATAATAGCCAGTTTGAATATGCGGAAGTAAGTTAAACAAAAGTGTAACTACTCAGGCATAAAGCCTGTTTGAAAATTACCATTGTCAAAATCGTGCAA
>JACNJM010000044.1 GCA_014382605.1 Anaerolineae bacterium | reverse complement strand
CCCCAGTTGTTGAGCGGGGTGTAGAAAGCGGTCAGCGTGACGGCCAGCAGCGGGACGAGCCAGTTTTGGGTCAGCGTCTCGGTGATTTTCTTGACGACGTAAAGATTGACCGCCAAAAAGACCGCCCCGCTGATTTGCACGGCCAAGCTGATTTTTGCCATCGAGATGGGCAACAAGTGGAAGAAGGCCATCCACAGTACCCACAACGGGTTGGTGTAGCCCTCCACGGGGGCCTCGCCGGGGTTCCATACCGCCCCGTAGCCCTGCGCCAGATTTTTGGCGTAGCGCATCGAGATCATGGCATCGTCAAAGAGTACAAAATAGCGCGTTCCCTCGACGATGAAGCTGGTCTGGTAGATGTAGATGCCCGCATAGAGCGCGTAAATCAGCAGGATGGCGATAAAAGGCCAATTTTGTTTGAGGCGGTTCATGTTTTATTTCCGTGAGCAGCAATTTATATTATGATGCAGAGTATAATATCGCGAATAACGCGAATAGAGAACTGTTCAAGCCTGTCATGGAAAACGGGGTTCGTTTTTTTGTCTACCAATGGAGAAAAGAAAAAGATGTGTGTTAATTTTCGCCGTTCCAATATGCTATTGATATTGCTATCTGTATTATTGGCAAGTTGTGCCTTCCCGGCGGCTGTGGAGTCTACGGTCGCGCCATCGAGTACGCTGATCCTGTCTTCGGAGACAGATATACCCCCTACTATAACAGAGACATTTGTGCCTCCGACGGTGACTGCAACAGCAACTACTACGGCGACATTGGAACCAACCGCAACATTTACGGTAACGCCCTCGCCTGTGCCACCTTCCCTTTTGGTAAATACGAATGCAGTTTGCCGAGTTGAGCCGGATGTAGATTCTCCGGTTGCCGGATATCTGGTTGAAGGTGCAATGCCAGAGGTTTCCGGGGTCGTGGAAGGTGAACTTAATTGGTGGCTGATTCAATTTGAAGACGGCGAAGCATGTTGGATTTCGGATAATGTGGTTACGTTGGCGGGCGAAATTGCCAGTTTGCCGCGTCTTTCTCCAACAGTTACGCCTACAGAAACATCCCCGCCGCCTACTATAACAAACACACCTGCACCACCGACAGTTACTGCATCAATTACCCCATCCCCAACATTAGAGCCAACACCAACTTTCACAATAACACCCACAGTCGTGCCTCCTTCACTGTCCGTAGACACAAATGCGGTTTGCCGAACCGGGCCAGATATAAACTACCCGATTGCCGGATACCTGGAAACCGATGCAACATTGCATGTTTCCGGGATGGTTGAAGGTGAATTGAGTTGGTTCTTGATCCAACTTGAAGATGGTAAAGATTGTTGGATTGCAGACAGCGTGGTTACACTCCATGATGGCGGTGTCAATGTGCCGCGGATCACACCCCCGCCAACGCCTACCCCTGAAGTGATGGCTAGCTCACAGCTTGGGAAAACAGATTTTATATACTATTTCCTTACCGCAACAGATACGGGTGGCCCCTTTGGGTGTGAAACAGGCGACAGTTTATTGTATATTGAAACCAGCATTCCGCGCACCGGTGAGCTGGAGGTGGATGTCGTCAATGCGCTAAATGCGCTTTTCTCGAATCACAATCAGTATTATAACGGCCTGTATAATCCGATGTATGCGTCATCGCTGCGCGCTACGGATGTGGATTTCGTTCCTGGGGATGTTGAAGCTCAGGTTTGGCTGCGAGGCGATCTCGCACGTCCCAAGGATAAATGCGACAGTCAGCGTATGCGCGATCAGGTTTGGGAAACCATCGAGATTCAATTCCCCGAAATCAATCACGCGGTTATTCGTGTCAACCGGGCCTTGTTGGGAGATTTGTTGGTTGTCAACAAATAGTCTATGGGAGAAGTGAATATCATGAAAACAGATAAATCTGCAAGCTTTATTCGCGGGTTCGTGCTTGAATTAGTAATTTATTCAATAGTGATAATCGCTTATTTTTTCCTTGTATTGCGCTATCTAAAGGATTGGCTAGGCCAACTTTATGATAGTAACCTGATGTTTTATGCATTTGTTAGTTTGGGGCTGATTGTAGTTCAAGTGGCTTTTCTTGAAGTCATAAGCTCGTTTTTGCTCAACTATATCTCATCCAAGTCGGTTAAGGAATAACACCACATGGAATTTCCGATTACAGGCGTTGTTGTTGACCCTATATTACTAGCTGGAATTGGTTTTCTGGTTGGCATTATGGGGGGCTTTTTTGGTGTGGGGGGAGGTTTTATCGCCGGGCCAATGATGTTCTGGCTGGGAGTGCCGATGAATTTTGTCGTTGGCACCGACCTTGCGCACATGACCGGGAAATCCATCGTCGCTGCCCGACGGCATCGCACGTTGGGTCATGTGGATGTGAAGTTGGGTGTACTCATGATTTTTGGGACTGTCGTTGGTGTGGAGCTGGGGGCGCGTCTTATCGAGGCTTTGGAAACCGCCGGACATGTAGATTCCATCATCGGGATCACTTATATAGTTATTTTGTTGTTAATTAGCGGTTTTACCGCCTGGGAGAGCATCCACGCTTTGCAAATGATTCGCACAGACCGGGTGGATGTAAAAGATGCAGTTGGTTTTCAGGGGATTGCGAAAAAATTACACAGGGTGCGTATTCCCCCAATGATCTCCTTGCCTGTTTCGGGTATTGCATCAATTTCAATTTGGGTAGTGATTGGGGTTGGGCTGCTAACAGGTTTTTTGGCTGGTTTTCTGGGCGTTGGGGGAGGCTTTATCCGCATGCCCTTGCTGATCTATGTGATGGGCATACCGACGCATATCGCCGTTGGCACCGATTTATTTGAGATTATCTTCTCGGCGGGTTACGGTACGATTACACACGCATTGAAAGGTAATGTAGATGTGATGATGGCATTGCTCATGCACACAGGAGCCGCGTTGGGCGCCCAAATTGGCGCAACCATGACGCGCTTCTTTGCCGGGCCGCGTATCCGTTTGTTCTTTTCCGCTTTGCCATTGTTGGGGGCGATTATGGTGATGTTGCGCTTATTGGGGCTGACGGCTGTATAGAAATGTAGTTGGCGTGAGATGTTAAGATGAATATACTGATTTATTTGGATCAAGAAAAAAAAGATTATCATGCAATTGCTTTCATCAATGGGTTGGCGAGAACATTCCCTGTCGCGCTGACATTGTTGTATATCGTATCTGAAGGGGAAGATCAGGAGCGGGGTGAAGCCATTCTTGCCCATGCAGCAGAGCAATGTGCGGATATTGCTGTCAGAACACTGTTGCGATGGGGCGACCCGGTTGGGGTGTTATTGTCCGAAGCTCGCCAGGAAAAACACGATCTGCTGATTATTCAATCTGGTGGCAAAAAGCGGGCTAAACGACGGATTGAGTCAATTGAAAATATTATCTCCCAGTCAATTTATCCGGCTGTATTGATCTTGAGAGGGGCATCGCGCGAAGTCAAACGAGTTCTAATCTGTACAGGTGGCCCCGAGGGGCATGGCAAAGTGATTGAGTCTGGTGCAGATATGGCGCAAGCGTTGGGAGCTAAAGCCACATTGCTGCACGTAGCCGCGGGCGCAGTGCCAACCATGTATACTGGTTTGCCTGCCTTTGAAGAATCGCTTGAAGATTTACTCAAAACCGATACAGTTGTCTCGCGGCATTTACGCGCTGGCGCAGAGGTATTAGATGCTCGCAATATCGATGGTGAACTCGAACTCCGCCGCGGTATTCCAATTGATGAAATTGTGCGCGAAGCTCGTCTAGGGGAATACGATCTGGTAGTCATTGGGCGCTCGCGCATCTTCAGTGGGTGGAAAGAAATTTTTATGAGCGAGATCACCCAACCTATCCTTGACCAGGTGACAGCTTCCGTATTAGTGGTGGGCGAAAAGGCTCCATTTTAATCAACAAGTACAAGCGCCATTTATTATTCCATGTTATCATTTTTGCTCCGCCGGCTTCAGGTCGGCGTTTGCTTTGGATGAATTATCTAAAAATAGGGGGGATGATGGGTGTAGCCCATCATCCCCCCTATTTTTGGGCTTGAAGTAAGCTAAAATGGAGAATTTTGAATGACT
>JACNJM010000033.1 GCA_014382605.1 Anaerolineae bacterium | reverse complement strand
TCTATTTGTCTGAAAATTGCGCTAAAATCTGGCCGTAGAACAGGAGTATCCCATGAATGAGTTGCGAATCGATGCGTTATTGCCGACCGAAATCGCCAGGCGGGCAGAGTATATTGGTGTTCGCAAGACCGAGATCACTGCCATGCGAATATTTGCATTGGCGCTATTGGCGGGGGCTTTTATCGCTATGGGCGCGGTTTTTCAGACCACCGTGGCTACCGGTACAGAGGGACAATTTCCTTATGGTGTGACAAAATTATTGGTAGGTTTGGTTTTTAGCCTGGGGTTGGTTTTGGTGGTGATTGGCGGCGCAGAGTTGTTTGCAGGCAGCAATCTGATCGTCATGGCCTGGGCCAGCGGCAAAATTAGCGCGAAAGCGCTGCTGCGCAATTGGCTGATCGTTTATTTTGGAAATTTTGTTGGCGCTGTCAGCACCGCCTTACTGGTTTTCCTGAGTAAGCAGTATATATTTGGCGATGGCGGGGTAGGGATTACCGCGCTGAACATCGCAAACAGCAAGGTTGAGCTAGAATTTATCCCCGCGCTGGTTTTGGGTATTCTATGTAATGCGTTGGTGTGTTTGGCCGTGTGGCTCACTTTTAGTGCTCGCAGCGTAATTGACAAGATTGCAGCGATTATTTTTCCGATCTCTGCCTTTGTTGCCGCAGGGTTCGAGCATAGTGTCGCCAATATGTATTTTGTACCAATGGGGCTGTTTATCAAGAACCTTGACCCTGCATTTTATAGCAGCACGGGACTGGCCTTGCCAAACCTGACCTGGGGCGCATTTTTTATTAAGAATCTATTACCTGTCACGATTGGCAATATTATTGGTGGCTCTCTATTTGTAGCAGGCATCTATTGGGTAATTTTCTTGCGCGAATCCGAATAAAACCGAGCTTGAAAGGAGAAAATCATGAAAGCATATGTTTTGATTTCTGTCCGCACAGGCGATTTGCATGCTGTGGTGCGTCACCTGCGCAGCGTTGACGGGGTTGTGGAAGCCAGCATGACCTTTGGCCCCTACGATGCCGTGGCTTCGGTTGAAGCCAATAGTGTTGAGAGCATCGGCAAAATTCTCTACTCAAAAATTCAACCCATTCCGGGCATTCTCGAAACCCTGACCTGCCTGGCTGTTGATACGGAATAGCCATTTGGAGCCGTTGCACGGGCTGATATAATTTGCAAAATGATAAAATCTTAAGGTCTCTGATGGAACTACACCTATGAGCGACAAAAAAGCCTGGTTGTTGGGGCAGCAACTTCTCGACGTTGCTGCGCCAAATCCGTTAGCAGAGCGGGCGGATGAAATACGTGCCGAATTACAGAATAGTACCCCGGAGCGGGTTGCATTGCGAACGGGCGCCATCTACACCCCCGCGGGAGATACGCGCGGGACGTTCAGGTTGACTCTGTGGGATACAGAAGTTTTATTCGCCTTTCCAGCGTTTTCAGCCACAGATGCTCACAACGGCGCAGAACTCAACCCCTTTGACCAGACCATGCTGCTGTATTATTTCCATCTTTCTGATGGCACACCGCAATCTGGCACCTGGATTGCATTCACCGAGTTGCCAGATGGCAAATTTTACACACAGGCTTTTCAGGGCTATACAGGTCAGGCATTATTGCAAACTTTTGGCAATGATGCCGATGGGTTTGCGCAAGCCGCTGAAAAACTGGGTGGGCGGCGCGAGCTTTTTGGCAATCTGGCTTATTCGTTTCAGGTGTTACCGCGCCTGGCGCTGATGGTAGCCTGCTGGCTGGGTGATGAAGATTTCCCCGCTTCATATCGCATTTTATTCGATGCGGCTGCCGGACATCATCTCACCACCGATGCCTGTGCGATTTTGGGCAGCCAGTTGACACAAAAAATTATCCAAGCCAAATAGAACGCGGGCACCTGCGGTGCCAAGTGCAGGTGCCCGCTTCAGGAGCAACAAATGAAATTAGCCATTAGTGGTAAAGGCGGGGTGGGCAAAACTACGCTTACTGCGCTATTAGCTCAAGCCTATGCCGATGTCGGCCGCGAAGTTTTAGCCGTAGACGCCGACCCTTCGCCGTGTCTGGCTGGAGCATTGGGTTTTCCCGAAGACAAACTGGCGAAACTCAAGCCCATCGCCGAAATGGACAAGCTTATCGAAGAGCGCACTGGTGCAAAACCGGGTACAACCGGCGGGTTTTTCACCCTCAACCCGCGCGTGGATGACATTCCGGAGCGTTTCAGCGTGTTGCACCGCGGTGTGCGTCTGTTGGAGATGGGCTCCGTGGATTTGGGCGGTTCGGGCTGCATTTGCCCCGAAGCTGCCATGCTCAAGACACTCTTCACCCATTTGCTTTTCCGCGATGAAGATGTGTTATTCATGGATATGTATGCCGGTGTAGAACATCTGGGGCGCGCCACAGTCGATTTTGTGGATGCCATGATTGTGGTCGTTGAACCGACGCGCCGCAGCATTGGCACCGCGCGTCAGATTAAGAAGCTCGCCAATGATATTGGGCTGCAACGTCTCTGGCTCGTTGGGAACAAGGTCCGCAACCCGGATGAAGAAAATTTCCTTCGAACAGAATCACCTGGAATTCCAGTTTTAGGCTTCCTGCCTGCCGATATGGGCGTGCAAGAAGCCGATCGGTTGGGCATCCCTGTTTATGACCACGTACCCTCATTAAAGGTATCCGCTGCAAAAATGGCGCAAGTTCTCGGAGAAGAGATAGGCAATAGGAGTAAAGCATGACAATCACAATCGCATTGGCTGGAAAAGGCGGCGTAGGAAAAACCACGATTGCCGGAATGGTGATAAAGTATCTGGCAGAAAACCAACCCGGCGCGGTTTTGGCTATTGATGCTGATCCCAGCAGTAATTTGAATATGGTATTGGGACTAGCCCTGGATTGGACGGTTGGCGATATTCGTGAAGATATGCTTTCTCAGGTGCGTCAATCGCTAACTCAAACCGGCGCGGCAATGGGCGCACTGCCCGGCGGGATTACCAAAGCCGAGCACCTGGATTATGAGATTCGCTCTTCGTTGGCTGAGGGTGATAAATTTGATCTGATTGCGATGGGGCGCGGCGAAGGGCCGGGCTGTTATTGTGCCGTCAATCATAATATGCGCGAGGTTATCGATGCAATTGGCGGCGGCTACCGGTATGTGGTTATCGATAATGAAGCCGGAATGGAACATCTCAGCCGCCGTACAACGCGTGATGTGGATCATTTATTGGTTGTCAGCGATCCAACGCAACGCGGCATTGTGACCGCCGAGCGCATCGCAGAGATGCGCGCTGAGTTAGACGTGAATGTCACCAACGCCTATTTGATTGTGAATCGCCTGATGGGTGAAGTTCCTGCCCCCTTGCAGGCACGCATCGACAAAATGAGTATCCCTCTTCTGGGCACGATTCCTGCCAACGAAGAATTAACAGAATTTGAATTCTCAGGTCGTCCACTGGTCGAGCTTGGCGATCAGTCCCCTGTGTATCAGGCGATTGCCGCGATGATGGAGCAGATGTTGGCGTAGAGTATTGACACAAAAATGGAGATTATTGGTATGTCGAAAGAACTTGCTACTTTAGGTGGGGGTTGTTTTTGGTGTCTGGAGCCGCTTTTCGCTGAATTGCGCGGCGTGGATGCAGTCACTTCGGGCTATTCAGGTGGCGCGACCAAGGCCAGCTACGAAGAAGTTTGCTCTGGAAGCACAGGTCACGCCGAAGTGGTGCAAATTGACTTTGATCCGCAGATGATTGGCTTTGATGATTTGTTGCGTGTATTTTTTACGGTGCATGATCCGACCACGCCCAACCGCCAGGGCGCCGATGTGGGCACGCAATATCGCTCGGTGGTTTTCTATCATAGTGAGGCGCAACACGATATTACCGAACAGGTGATGGCAGAGATAGAAGCGCAGAAAATCTGGCCTGCTCCACTGGTGACCGAATTGGCTGCCTTCAGTGAATTTTTTCCGGCGGAGGCATATCATCAAAATTATTTTGAACGCAACCCCAACCAGGGCTATTGCCGCGCAGTGATTGCCCCCAAGGTGATGAAATTTCGAAAATTATACGCGGAGCGATTGAAGCCGCCGCCATCGTAAGCCGCCTGAACGACCTT
>JACNJM010000185.1:15894-21532 GCA_014382605.1 Anaerolineae bacterium | reverse complement strand
TTTTCTTCGCGTTCTTTGCGCCTTTGCGGTTTAAAAATAAGATGCGATTGCCCTAGAACCTTCGGGACTTCGCCGCAATAATAGATATTTCGGGTACAATTGCAGTGAACTTGGCGATTCAAAAATCAGGAACTCGAAATACATCTTGTTTGCCTGGTTTCGTAGTCACCCCAATTCAACCATGTAAGATGAGGTTACGCATATGAACACAAAAAAAATCATCATTCTGTTGAGCATCAGCATCCTATTGCTTCTGGTCAGCGGCTGCGATTTTCCCAACAGCGAAGGGGAAGAAACTCTCTCTGCGGAGAAAATTCTCACCGCGGTTGCCGAGACGGTTTCAGCCAGTCTCTCGCTCACACCGCCAGCCACCGAAACCAGCACACCGACAGCCACAGCTACCGAAACCGTTACTCCAACAGCATCTCCTACCTTCACCAGCAGCCCCACAACTGCGCCCGTAGTGAACCAGCCATCAACAGGTGGCTGCGACAGCGCTGCCTTTGTCAGTGATGTCACCATCCCCGATGGCACGGTCATTGCGCCGGGGGCTGCCTTCACCAAAACCTGGCGCATTCAAAATGCCGGCACCTGTACCTGGAACACCAGTTACGCGGTGGTTTTTGTGAGCGGCACGCAAATGGGTGGGGCAAGCCCGCAGCTATTAACCGCTGACATCGCCCCCGGTTCGTCGGTGGATATTTCTGTCGCCATGACCGCTCCCGCCACGGCGGGCAGTTATACCGGCTACTGGCAGCTCAAGAACGCCGCCGGGGTTACTTTTGCGCAATCGTTCTACGTGCAGATTCAGGTCGGCACTGGAGCCACCCCCACAGCAACCGCCACAGGCCCAACGCCCACGCCCACCCTCACCCCAACCGGCCCAACACCAACAACTGGCACGGGGCAGCCAGACCTGAGAATTACCGGCATGACCTTTGATCCATCTCCCCAAAGGGGCAAAAGTTTCACGATACGGGTTGTTGTAGAAAACAAGGGCAATGCAGATGCTGGCCCCTTCCTGGTTGAGTGGTGGTCAGACCAAGGCAATGATGATGCCGCTACAAAAACAACCTGGAATGTGGCTTCACTCGCTGCCGGAAACAGCAAAACGCTGGAATATACCTACTCAGCGGGCTACGATAATTCAGGCACGTACACATCCAAAACTTTAGCGGATGCCAACAGCCAAGTCGCCGAAAGCGACGAGGGCAACAATACCATGACCAGTTCGGTCACTGTTCCATAAAGAGCGCATACGCTTTACACCCACAGTGACAGCGTTTGCTCCCTGCGGGAGTGCTGCCGAAAGTAAATACCACCTGAATCCAAAAGTGTGTAAGGGAATTCCCTTACACACTTTTTCACGAAACCGACACCCTACGGTAAAATAGAGCCTAGTTTTTACATCAAGGAGTCATACCATGTCCAACCCCGTTTATATTGATCCCAGCACTGGCGGGATGCTCTTTCAAGTTCTCGCTGTTATTTTTGCCGCCCTCTCTGGCGTGATTCTGTTCTTCTCTGGCAGAATCAAGATGTTCTTCAATCGCATCGCCCGCAACTTCCGCGAACGCGGCCAGGAAACCCCCGATACCAACGAAGAAAATCGCTAACCACGGAAAATGGTTCAATTTCAAAAATCGGACCATTTTTTAGCGCTTATGAATACCATCATCCTCGGCCTGGACGCCTTTGACCCCCAAATTTTCGAAAACCTCAGCGCGCAGGGCAAGCTCCCCGCCCTGACAAAATTCGCCGAACAGCACAGCTATTCGCGCTTCGCCGTCTCCGCGCCGCCGCAAAGCGAAGTCTCCTGGACGAGCATCGCCACCGGTCTCGATCCCGCCGGTCACGGCATGTTCGACTTCGTCCACAGAAACCCGGTCAATTACAGTATGTTCGTCTCGCTGCTGCCCACCCGCCAGACGCGCCTCGGCACCGAATTTGCCCGCCCCCATGAAAGCCACACCCTCTTCGACGAAGCCATCCAGCTGGGGTATCCGGCAACGTCGTTGTGGTGGCCCGCCACCTTCCCCGCCCGACTCGATTCCCCCGTCCAGCAAATCCCCGGCCTGGGCACGCCCGATATTCATGGGCGGCTTGGCGTTGGCGTGGGCTATTATTACGGGGAAGCGCCCCAACAGGCGGATGCCAAAATCCCTGTGGAAAATCTCGAAAAAAAAGCGGGGGACTCATTTTCTGGAAATCTGGCTGGCCCAGCGCAAAAAAAAGGCGATTCCACTCAAAGCGCAGACAGCGAATTTGAAATCACCTTCGAAGATGCAGGCCGCGCCCGCTTGAAACTTGGTAAACAAACACTCGATCTGAGTGTGGGCCTGTGGAGCCCAATTTTAGAAGTCAAATTCAAAATGGGACTATTCGTCTCGGTACATGCTATTACCCGCGTTATCATCACTCAGGGATTGCCCGAACCGCGACTCTACTTCCTGCCGCTGCAAATTCATCCGCTGCACCCCATGTGGCGCTACGCCACGCCGCGCGGCTTTGTCAGGGATGCCTGGAACGCTTCCGGCGGCTACCTTTCGCTGGGCTGGCCGCAAGACACCACCGCCCTCGAAGAAAACTGGCTCAACGACGCGCAATTCCTGGCCCTGTGTGAAGATATTTTCGAGACGCGTCAGCGCGTCTTCAGGCACCATCTGGATAACTACCGCGAGGGCGTGCTGGGCGTCGTCTTCGACAGCCTCGACCGCGTTCAGCACATGCTGCGGGCGCAGCGTCCCGACCTCATCGAAGCGTGGTACCAGCGTTGCGACCACGTCGCCGGAGAAGTGATTGCACAAATTGAACAATTACCCGGCAAACCACAACTTGTGGTTGTCTCCGACCACGGTTTTGCTAACTTTGACACCAAAATCCATGTTAACCGTTGGCTGGAAGAAAAAGGCCATCTCACGGTTAAGCCCGGTGCGAGCAAATCGCTCGAAAATGTAGACTGGGCCAAAACAGATGTCTACGCCGTGGGGCTGAACAGCCTGTATCTCAACCTGAAAGGCCGCGAAGGCCAGGGTCGCGTGCCCGCCGAACAAATCGGCGACACACTCGAAAAGCTGCAACGCGACTTACTCGCCTGGAAAACCCCCAGCGGACAATCTGTCTTCAACCGCGTGCAGCGCAGCAGCGAACTACACAGCGGCCCTTACGCCGAACTGGCCCCCGATTTAATTCTGGGCTTCAACCGCGGTTTCCGCGCCTCCGCCGAAACCGGCCTGGGCAAATGGAAATCTATCAGTCTCGAAGAAAATCACGATCACTGGCGCGCCGATCACTGCATTGATTCTGAACTCGTCCCCGGCGTGATTTTCTCCAATCAGGGTTTCAAGGGTGTTTCCCAGCCTTCGTACCGCGATTTCCCGCAGATTGCTATCGGCATGACGCCCAAAGCCAATGCCGCCCCGCCAAAGCGTGAACTCAACACCGAAGAGCAGGCTGATCTCGAAGAGCGGCTCAAAGGGCTGGGCTATTTATAATTTATTCACCTGATGAACATTTTCAAACTCTCTAAACCCAACCTGTGGACACTCTTCCTGATGGCCGCTTTCCCCACGCATGTGTGGACGATTCTGCTGGCTTTTCAGGATTTTTCCTGGATGGCGGCGCGCAACAACAGTTGGGACGCCATCGGCCTGGGCGCTTACGGCCTGCTGGCCGCTTTTACAGAAAGCAGCTTTGTTTTTGTGATTGCGCTGCTGCTTGGTTTATTGCTGCCACACTCCTGGGATGAAAAAAAACGTCTCACCGCGCTAACTGGTCTGATATTTATTGTGGCAAGCGCCGAAATCTTCAATCAACTCTACTTTCTGAATGGATTACCCGCGGGCGCATTTGAGTTTCTTCTTCACAGCGGGCATCCGCTTCGCTATCTCTACGGCGCTGCGCTGGGTGCAAGCATCGGCGCATCAACACTGACGCTCTATTTCACCGCCACATCCGAAAAATTTACGAACGCGGCGCTCAATATTATCGAGCGCCTTTCCCTGCTAACCACGCTCTACCTGCTGCTCGATATCGCCGCCCTGGTGATTGTGATTGTACGTAATCTGGCATAAAAAATGGTTCAATCTAAAAGATTGAACCATTTTGGATGATCTCAATGACAACTTCTCTCTCTCGTCGTGAATTTCTAAAACTGGCTGGTCTTTTCTCTGCCGGGGCCGCGCTGCCCGGCTATTTGCGTCCCAGTTTATTGAACAATACCGCCAACCAGCAAAATGTGCTCATCATCGTTTTCGATGCCTGGTCGGCAAGGAATATCTCGCTCTACGGCTACGCGCGCCGCACTATGCCTAACCTGGAACGGTTGGCCGAAAAAGCCATCGTTTACCACAACCATAGCGCCGGAGGGCACTTCACCACACCGGGCACGGCTTCACTGCTGACCGGAACCACGCCGTGGACGCACCGCGCCTTCAAACACAACGACATCGTAGACCCCAGCCGCGTGCAGCATAATTTATTCAACGCCTTCCCGTCTTATCATCGCGTATCGTATACCCATAACCCGCTCGCCAATACCATTTTGGAACAATTTATCAGCGATATTGACGAGCACACACCCTGGCAAAATCTCTACCTGGAAAGCGATCCCTTAATTAGCGAGATTTTCAAAAACGATCAAGATGTCGCTCTGGTTGGCTGGCGGCGGGGAATGAAACGCCTGGCGCGAGAAGGCCATTCGTACACGCTCTATCTCTCGAAAATCGTCCAATATTTACGACTGCGGCAAGTTGCCCAGATTGCCCCACAATTTCCGCGCGGCATCCCCAGATACACCGACTTGGGCCTAAATTTTTTTACACTCGAACAGGGCCTCGATTGGACACAGCAGCTTGTCAGTGCATTGCCGCAACCCTTTTTGGGCTATTTCCACTTTTTGCCGCCACACGATCCCTATTTCACGCGCCATGAATTCATTGACGCCTTCCTGAATGACGGGATTGAGCCGCGCGAAAAACCGCTGCACCCCCTCGATCAGGGGGTTGCCAAAAGTCGCCTGATCGAGCGCCATCGCTGGTACGATGAATTTATCCTTTATGTGGATGCCGAATTTGCCCGCCTGCACGCCCAACTCGAAGCGAGCGGCCAGCTCGACAATACCTGGCTGGTGCTGACTGCCGATCATGGCGAGATGTTTGAGCGCGGCATTTTGGGGCATGTGCCCCCCGTTTTTCATGCACCGATCATGCATATTCCATTGATGATTTTCCCGCCGGGACAAAGTGAACACGTGGATGTGTACGAACACACATCGGCGATTGATCTGCTGCCAACGCTGCTACAGATCACCGGGCAGGAAATTCCGGGCTGGGCCGAGGGGTTGGTACTGCCCCCCTTTGCGGCAACCACCCCACAGGCGGGGCGCGACATTCCCACGCTTCAGGTGGAGGGTTACCACCCGGATGGCAGCATCCACCAGGCCACCGCAGTGCTTCAACAAGGGGATTTTAAAATCATGTGGTATCTGGGATACCCGGCTCTGGGCGCTTCAGGCGAGTACATCGAACTGTACAACCTCGCCGCGGATCCTGAGGAAATGCGCAATCTCTACCCCCAAGAGAAAGACCGCGCCGATGCCATGCTGACCGTACTGCGGGCTAAACTCGACGCGCTCAAC
>JACNJM010000185.1:0-15652 GCA_014382605.1 Anaerolineae bacterium | reverse complement strand
CCACGCCCAGGGAACCGTTTTCGTCTAAGAGATGATTCACATCCCAAATATGTTCCACCAGCGATGGAATCCAGCCGACTTCATTGAATTCATGGATGCCATGTGCCACCAGCCCCGCGGCAAACACAATCAATAAAACGCTTGTCACCTGGAAGAAACGCCGCAAATTCAGGCGGGCTGTACTGGCAAACAGCGACCAGCCCAACAAAGCGGAAGCCGCCAACCCGAAAGCCGCGCCGAACAAAGTTTGCGCCGCGGTGGATGTGATTGCGGCTGCGGTCAGGAAAAGCGCCAATTCAATGCCTTCGCGTACAACGGCAAAAAATGAGAGTGCAAATAATGCCTGCGCACCGCTGTTTTGCGCCGCCTGGCGAACATCACTCGCCAATTCGTTTTGCAGCGTGCGCGCCTGACGCTGTATCCAGAAGATCATCCAGGTAAGAACGGCGGCAGCGGCAAACATGGTAGTCCCCTCAAAGATTTTTTCGGCGTCACCGACAAACGACGCCCCCAGTGCGTTAAGCAATAAAGCCCCAAGAACACTAACCACAGCCGCACTGCCAACGCCAAACCATACTGCCCGTACAAATTCGGTGCGCTGCATTTTGCGTAATGCGCCGAATACAATACCAATGATTAGAGCCGCTTCGAGGCCTTCTCGCAGCGCCAATACAAAACTGGGGAACATGTGCAAACTCCTTGATATACCGATAAAAATAGTCCGATTTCGAGAATTGTATCAACAGAGTCTGTAAAAATCAATGATTTTTATCATGTTATTCATAAATAATAACGGGTAAAAAAAGAGACGGTTGCGTAACCGTCTCTTTTTTGTCAGCATTAACGCCGTTTTTTGCGCTTCCCCTGTCCACCTGCGCCGCGGTATGAAGGTGCTGTGATAGCGCAAATCGTACACAAACGCGTATCTTTCATCCGGCTTAGCAAGCGGGGGTCCATTTCATCTTTGAGTTCGGGTGTTGTAATCACGGTGGGCATTTCAGCGTAATAGCGGTAATTAAAAAGCTGATACAGTTTTTCCCGGGCCCAGGGCGTCATATTCAACGTGCCCAGATCGTCCAGAATCAACAGCGGTGCTTTGCGCACTTCTTCAAAACGCTGATCCAGGCTAACGGTACTACGCGGCCCGAATGTGGCTCGCAAATGATCCATCAGATCAGGTACCACTACAAACATGGGCAAATGCTCCCCTTTCGCGCCCTGATAGTTGGCAATCGCTGCGGCCAGATGTGTTTTACCACAACCATACGGCCCGGTGAGCACTAACCAGCCATCGGGATATTCGGCATAATCCCGCGCCTCTTGTAAAGCTCTTTGCAAACTGCGCACATCGTTATCCGACAGATTTTCAGTATTGCGCAATTCAAAGGCATCAAATGTCAGGTTATGCAAATTTTCCAACGGGCCGGGCGTTTCGTGTGTCGGGCGGCGGAAATCGGGCGCCGTGATGCGCACGGTGCTAACAAATTCGGTATCACTCAAACGCGAGAGAATGCGCGGCTCAATATCCAGTGCCATCAGATTGGTGGTTATCACCATCGGCAACCGGTTGATGTAGCGATAATTCATAATCTGGAAGAGTTTCTCTTGCGCCCAGTTGGTCGCGTTCTGCGTGCCAAAATCATCCATCACCAGCAGGGGCACATTGCGAATTTCGTCAAAACGCTGCTCGAAAGTGGCTTCGGGGTCATCGTAAGAGAAGCGCAGCATATCCAGCAAATCGGGGACGGTCAGGAATAATGTCGGAATGTCCAGATCGACAACAGAATTAGCGATGGCGGCTGCCAGATGTGTTTTGCCACAGCCATAATTGCCCTGAAGCACCAGCCAACCATCCATTGAGCGGGCAAAAAATTGCGCCGATTCAAAAGCTGCCTCCACAGACAAAGCTTCGCCAGGGTTGAGGCCAGAGCGTCCATGTGGTTTAAAATTTTCAAATGTCAGGTGCGCCAATTCTTTCAAATTGCTCATGGCAAAAAGACGGCTATGCGCGCGTCGATTCATCCGCGCCTGCCTGCAATCGCAGATGCTCAACTTGCCAAATTCGGGGTGCCCTACCGGAAAATCCTGGCGCAAATAGCCTACGCCATCGCAAACCGGACAATCCGGCTCGCCCGGCAAATCGTGCAACCGGTATTCTTCCGATGCTTCAGTCGTCTTCCCAGTTGGAATATTCCTGGCGGCTTTCTTCAATGTCTCGTCGATCTTTTCGGACATCATAACCTCTCTCTTGCCAGCGGCGCAAAATAGCCTCAATATAGCGCCAGTTGCGCACATTTTTTTCTACGGCAATCCGTATGGCTTCTTCAACCCATTCTTGCGGATACTCGTCTTCGGCGTCTTTCAGGCTTTCGGCCAGCATAGGGGTCAGCGGGCCGATATTTTGTTCATAAAGCTGGTAAATATTGGGACGCTCGGGGGTTAGCACGGCTTCGGCGCGATAACTTTTTTGAGGCTGCAATTCCCCGCGGCGGATGGCAACGACGGCGGCGCGGCCTTTGGGGGAATTGATGAAATAAAGCCGCTCGCCTTCGGGCCAGGCCACCCCGAGGAGTGTGCCACGTTCCACGGCGCGGGCCAGGGACTCGCTCAGAGTTGATTCAATATCCTCGAACGTGGCAGCCAACCCCGAGGTAAAACGCTCATCCGCTGCAAAGTCAGATTCCCGCAAATAGGGAAAATCTTCCTCGGAATGTTCCAGTTTCCACAGAGCATACAGCGTCACCTTCAACTCTCCCAGATGATTGATCTGCGGCAGCAATTCGCCAAAAAAAACATCGGGGAGGGGCGTGAACTGCCCGGCAGAAAAGCCTTTGAAAGTTGCCATTACATTTCTTTGAGATCGTGCAGGCGTGTGACCGCGTTCTCGAATTTCGCCAAATTTTTGCGGAAGATAAGTTCTACGCTGCCTGTAGGACCATTACGGTGTTTGGCAATGATGATTTCGGCAACATTCTTCATATCGGTATCTTCTTCGTAGACATCGGGGCGGTAGATAAACATGACGATGTCGGCGTCTTGCTCAAGGGAGCCTGATTCGCGTAAATCGGAGAGTACGGGGCGTTTATCGGAGCGTTGTTCAACGGCGCGCGAGAGCTGCGCCGCGGCCAGCACGGGCACTTGCAATTCGCGCGCCAGCACCTTGAGTTGCCGCGAGATATATGAAACTTCTTGCACGCGATTTTCGGTGCGATTATCGCCCGCCATAAGCTGCAAATAATCAATAATAATCAAATCGAGGCGATGCTCCAGATGCAGGCGGCGGCATTTGGTGCGCAATTGCATGGGGGTGATGCCCGGCGTGTCATCCAGGAAAATTTTGGTGCCGCTGAGCACTTCAATCGCATGGGTGAGGGTACCCCATTCATCTTTTTCGAGTTTGCCCGTACGCAGGCGTTGCGAGTCGATGGCTGTCTCTTGCGAGAGCAGACGCTGCACAAGCTGGTCGTTCCCCATTTCCAGCGAGAAAACAGCAACATGTTTTTTGTGCGTCAGAGCGGCGTTCTTGGCGATTGAGAGCGCAAAGCCGGTCTTACCCATACCCGGGCGGCCAGCCACTATCAGCAGATCGGAGGGCTGCAGGCCATTGAGCAGATGATCGAGGTCAATGAAACCAGTCGGCACGCCGCTGATCTCTTCGTCTTTAGCGGCCAGTTCGCCAATATGGTCGTAGAACTCGCTCAACACCTGCTGAATGGGGGCCAGATCGCGGGTCAGGCGGCGTTCACTCACACCAAAGACGGCTTTCTCGGCATCATCCATCACGGCATCGAGGCCGGTATCCTCCTCGTAGGCCAATGTAGCAATTTTGTTGGCAGCTTCGAGCATGCGGCGGCGCACGGCGGTTTCTTCAACAATGTGGGCATAAGCCGTGGCATGTAGGGATGAAGGCACACTATTGATCAACGCGGTGATAAAAGCCGGGCCGCCAATTTCGGCCAGTTTTCCCTGCTGATCCAGGTCTTCAATAACCGTCAGCGAATCAATCGGAATGCGATTCTGCTGCAAGCGCGAGAAAGCTTCCCAAATCCAGCGATGACGATGGATATAGAAATCATCAGGCAGCAAAAATTCAGCCACATCGAAATAGGCATCGGGGTTGATTAGTATTGACCCAATGACGGCTTCTTCGGCTTCGCGGCTCTGGGGAACAATTTTTAAACCGGAGCCTGGTTCAGGTTCGTAGGTTGGCTGAATGCTCATAGGATAGATTTTACCCGAAAAAAACAGGGGTGTATGGGGCAAAGCGCCTCATACACCCCTGTTTTTTAGTTTGGTGGAAATTTAGTTTTCGGGGCTTTCGTCCTCGGTATCATCAAGGTCTAACTGATCGAGAAAATCTTCAAAGATAGAGAGACGCTCATTGTCTTTTTCAGAGGCAGGTTCATCCACAATATCGGCGTCCGCCGCGTCCAGCGCGACTGCATCTTCTTCCGGGGTGATGCCTGCGCTTTCCATGACTTCTAGCGCCACATAAATCGGCACATCGCTGCGAATCGCCAGGTTCATGGCATCGGAGGGGCGTGCATCGATATTCATTTCCTGGTCATGGAGACGGAGCACAATATTGCCATAGAATGTTTCATCGCGCAGGGCAACGACTTCTACACGGGCAATGCTGGCATCCAGTTCTTTGACCATTTTTATCATCAGATCGTAGGTCAGCGGACGCGATGCGGCTACATCTTGCAAGGCCATGGTCAGGTGTTCGGCTTCGTAGATGCCAATCCAGATGGCAAGATACCGCTCAACATCCAGCTCACGTAAAATTACAATACGCTGCTGATTGAGCAAGCTGACACGAATACTATCAATAATAACTTCAACCATTTCGGGCATAGGGTTTTCCATAACGAAGAATTTTTGTTACTACCTTGACAATGTCAAGGTACAATCGAAGTAGCTCCGAAATTGGGGGTGCGGGCGGGGCATTCGCCCCGCCCGCACCCCCAATTTCGGGAATCTTTTCAATGACATTACCGAACTACTCAGCCTCAAAGCGAGGGAAGTCGAAAACTATGGCTCTTATGTAAAAAAATATTCCGGCCAGGGTGACAGGCTCAGGAAGTTTGGTTGAAATTATTCTATCACGCCGCGGGGGGGGATGCAACTTAGACAACACTCAATAACGTCTGCCGACGCTCCACGCTCTCACCCACCGCAACCTTGATACGCGAAACAACACCGGCGCGCGGCGCTTTGAGTTCGTTCTGCATTTTCATCGATTCGAGAATCAACAGCACATCCCCCTCAGCAATTTCTTGCCCATCGGTTACAGGAACATCAATCACCAGACCGGGCATGGGCGCTTTGAGATAATATTCCCCACTTTGGGTCGGCCCGCTGCCAAACGCCGAGCGCAAGCGATGTTCGCGCTCATCCACTACGGCAGCCGAATACAGCGCGCCCCGCAAGAGGACTTCCAGGGCATCATCACTATCATAGATATAAGCCTCATAGGACTTGCCATCCACCAGAAGCGAGAACACCGGTTGTCCGCTAACCGATTCAAAATCTACCGCGTAGCAGACACCATCCACAACTACACGGCGCTCATCCAGAATTTCTACGCTATATTCACGGTCATTAATCGTCGTTATATATTTCATCTTCAGGCCTCTCTAACGGTGGAGACGCTCCCAACGCCCTACCCATTTCCAGTTGCTGGTATCGCGCTCGTTGCGCTGAATGACATGCGTAGAACGCTCCGTATCTTGATGCGCGACCAGCGTTGCAAAAATGGCCGCAATTTCAGGGATCGGCTCGCCTGCCCGTCCGGATGTCTCCATATCGAAATGCTGTTCGACAAACTGAGTATCAAACTGGCCTGCCATAAAGCGGTGCGAGTCCATCAACTTTTGGTGGAAGGGAATATTCGTGCGCACGCCGACGATTTTATACTCTTCGAGGGCGCGGCGCATGCGCAAAATGGCTTCGGCGCGCGTTTGCCCGAAAACAATCAGCTTGGAAATCAGCGAATCATAATACGGCGAAATCTCAGAGCCGGGAAAAACGCCCGTATCCACGCGCACGCCAGGGCCGGTGGGCAGCAGCAAGTGCGATATTTTACCCGTCGAGGGCATAAAGTTGCTGTATGGGTCTTCGGCGTTCACGCGGCACTCCAGCGCCCAGCCATTCATCTGTACGTCGGCCTGGGTAAAACTCAAGGTGCGCCCGCGGGCAATACGAATCTGCTCTTTAACAATATCCACCCCGGTGACAGCCTCGGTAATCGGGTGTTCCACCTGCAAACGCGTATTCATCTCCAAAAAATAGAAATTTCGATCGCGGTCTACCAAAAATTCAATCGTCCCGGCGTTAACATAATTCACGGCTTGCGCGGCTCTCACGGCCACCTGCCCCATGCGCTGCCGCAGTTCTTCGTCGTCGCCAATAAACAGCGAAGGCGCTTCTTCAAATAATTTTTGATGACGGCGTTGCAGCGAACACTCGCGTTCGCCCAGATGAACCACATTGCCATGTTCATCGGCCAGAATTTGAATTTCGATGTGGCGCGCCCCCTCGACGAGTTTTTCCAGATAGACATTGCCATCCCCAAAGGCGGATTCGGCCTCCCTCCGGGCGGATTGCAGCAAAACGGGCATCTCCTGCAAATTCTGGACTTCGCGCATGCCCTTGCCGCCACCCCCGGCGGTGGCCTTGACCAACAGAGGAAAGCCAATCTCCGGGGCGAGCTTTAGCAGATCGGCATCACTCAAAGCGCCCTCCCCCTCGGTGCCGGGCACCACCGGTACACCCGCCGCCGACACCGTGGCCCGCGCAATGCCTTTATCGCCCATGGCAGCAATCGCTGAAGGTTTGGGGCCAATAAAAGCTAATCCCGCATCCAGCACAGCTTGGGCAAAATCGGCACGCTCGGCCAAAAAGCCATAACCGGGATGAATAGCGCCCGCGCCACTTTGTGTAGCGATCTCAATGATCTTTTCGCCGCGCAAATACGATTCACGCGAGGGCGCTGGCCCCAGCAAATAAGCCTCATTGGCAAGGCGCACGTGCAGTGCATGGCGGTCGGCTTCGGAGTATACCGCCACGGTTTCAATGCCCAGTTCACGGCAGGCTCGGAGAATACGCACAGCGATTTCACCGCGGTTGGCTATCAATACTTTGTTGAACATAATACCTCCGGGGAGGGCGCGATCAGATCATCACCTTCATCCCAAAAATTCCAATAATCGCTCGTTAAAAGACACCGCCATTTCTTGCGGCAGCATGTGATTGGCTTGCGGCGCCAGCCAAAGTTGCGCGCCGGGAATTGCGCTGGCAATATCGCGGGCATGTTGCGGGGTGGCGTGCTCGTCGTTCTCGCCCTGAATAATCAGGGCCGGGCATGAAATACGCCCCAATTGCGGGCGCAGATCCCAACCTAGCGCCGCCGGTTTATGCCAACCGTTAAACCAGTTCCAGAAAACGGCCTCGTATTTATCGCCGTGGACAAGCTGCATTCCCTTGCGAAAACGGGCATCGTGTTCAAAATTGTGCTGGATGCCCCGAATGCCCGGCTCCATTTTTGGCTCCAGATAAATATGCGCAGCTACTGTGACCAGAGCAGTCACGCGCTCAGCGTTTTGCGCCGCGTAGTAGAGCGCAATTGTGCCGCCATCGCTGTGACCGATCAACGCCGGACGTTTGACTTCAAACGTCTTCAACAACACAGCCAAATCCGACAGATCACTTTTGAAATCTGGGGCGTCGAGGTGCGGGCGCGGGTCAGATTGTCCGTAGCCCCAGCGGTCGTAGGCAACCACGCGATAACCCGCCGACACCAACACCGGAATCTGATTGCGCCAAGCTCGAACAGACCCCAGCCCATGATGCAACAATACTACGGGATGACCATCCTCCGGGCCAAAGAATTCAACATGTAAATGCCGCTCGTTAATCAACACAACATTCAACCTGCCAACATGCCACTTTTAACACTTACAGTGGAATACACCCATGCTTTTTCGGCGGATTGGTATCGCGCTTATTCGCCAGCATCTCCAGGGCGTTAATCAGGCGCGGGCGGGTATCGCTCGGCTCGATGACATCATCAATATAGCCGCGCGAAGCTGCCACATAGGGATTAGCGAATTTCTCGCGATAATCGGCCACCAATTCAGCTTTGCGGGCCAGGGGATCTTCGGCTTCGGCAAGTTCTTTGCGGAAGATGATCTCTACAGCGCCCTCCGGCCCCATCACAGCCAGTTCGGCGCTGGGCCAGGCCAGGTTCACATCGCCGCGGATGTGTTTGCTGCTCATCACGTCGTAGGCCCCGCCGTAGGCTTTACGCGTAATCAACGTCAACTTGGGAACTGTGGCCTCACAATAGGCATACAGCAATTTGGCTCCCGAACGAATAATGCCACTGTGCTCCTGGTCGGTGCCGGGCAAAAAGCCGGGCACATCCACAAAGGTCAGAATGGGGATATTGAACGAATCGCAGAAGCGCACAAAACGCGCCGCCTTCTCCGAAGAATCAATATCCAATACCCCGGCCAAATGCGCAGGCTGATTGGCAATAATGCCAATGCTATGCCCGCCCAAACGCGCAAAGCCAACCACAATATTCGGAGCGTAACCCGGTTGGGTTTCGAAAAACTTGCGGTCATCTACAATCAGGTTGATAACTTCCTTGATGTCATAAGGCTTGCTAGGATCATCGGGGATAATGCTATCGAGTTCGGCTTCGCGCCGCAGGGGATCATCTTGCGTGGGCACAAAGGGCGCATCTTCCATATTGTTTTGCGGCAAATAGCTGAGCAATTCGCGCACCAAAAAGAGTGCATCGGCTTCGCTATCGGCGGCCAGGTGACACACGCCCGAGGTTTCGGCATGTACATCGGCGCCGCCCAACTCTTCAAAGGTGACTTCTTCATGCGTCACGGTTTTGACCACATTGGGGCCGGTGATGAACATATAAGATGAACCACGCACCATAAAGATAAAATCAGTCAGCGCCGGAGAGTAGACGGCCCCACCAGCGCACGGCCCCATAATCACGCTGATCTGCGGGATAACGCCTGAGGCCAGCGTATTGCGCAAGAAAATATCGGCATAGCCCCCGAGGGAGACCACACCCTCTTGAATACGCGCCCCGCCGGAGTCGTTCAGGCCAATCACCGGCGCGCCGCTCTTCATCGCCATATCCATAATTTTGACAATTTTCTCGGCATGGACTTCACCCAGGCTGCCGCCGAAAACAGTGAAGTCTTGCGCGAAAACATACACCAAACGGTTATTGATCGTGCCCCATCCGGTGACGACACTGTCGGCGAGAATTTTGTTATTATCCAGACCAAAGTCGCTGGTGCGGTGTGTGACAAAGGCATCGACTTCGCGGAAAGAGCCTTTATCCAGAAACAGGTCAATGCGTTCGCGCGCCGTCAGGCGTCCTTTTTTATGCTGCTGCTCGATGCGTTTTTCCCCACCGCCCAAACGCGCCTGGGCTTTGAGGTCGCGCAAACGTTGAGTTTTTGGATTATCTGACATGCAGTACTCCCAAAGAATAAAAAATGATGAATAAGGCTTTCGGGGTCTCTGAGAATCCCCGTGGTAGTTGTCCACATTTAGGGGTGTAGGGCGTGCGACGCACGCCCTACACCCCTAAATGTGGCGTTTCTCACGAATGAGTTCCCAAAGAGTCAATTTTCACTATTACCATTGAAACATAAACCAGTCACACGGAAGTTTCATTTACTAAAAAATATACGCCCGCGGGGACTGTACAAAACATAAAATGCACAGGCTAGCCCCACCAGGGTGGCAATCCACTCGAAAGGCGAACGCCACGCCAGCCCGGGGGATGGCTCCAGAAACAGAGCATCCAGCCAGTAGTGTAGCACGAAACCTGCTGAACCAATCTGCGCGCCAAGCCAAACCCAGGTTTGGCCACGCCACAAACCCCAAAATATGACTACACCCACGATCCCCCAAAAAGACGTCCGCAATGCCAGATACCAGACCGGCGCCGCCAGCGGCAAGGCTTGCAAAAAATCGCGCTGCCGCAACGCCCAAAAAAAACCATAAATATTTAAAACCGAAAAGCTTAACACCAGCAGGGCAAGCAGGGTTACGGAAAACGGGCGTCTTGACATTTTACGGTAAGGGAACATCGGCGGGCTTTGGCGGGCGATAAGCATCGCCGCCGCAAATCCAGTTCCAATCGGCGATGACAATATCTTCAACGGTTTCGCCAGATACAACGGTAACGGCCTGCAAATCCTGATCGCAGGAGAGCGGCCATTTTCCGGTGTAGGCCGCGCTGACATAGGGCGTGATATCTACCCCCTGACCATAGGCCACTACATGATAATTACCCGGCGGCAGGATCATTTGAAAATCAGGATGGCGGGTAGGGGTGGTGTGCATCCACCAATACGTATCATCCTCCAGATTGAAAAAGACCACCGTAACCCGCATACTCTCTGCGCCTGTACCCGCTTCAGTCATATAGGGTGGCGCGTCAGCCATATTCACCCAGCCCGAGATCATACCAGGGGGTTGGTCTTCTCCGGCGGCAAGAGGCTGTGCTCCGGGGGCGCGGTAAATCTGCGGCGTCATCCACAGCGAAAAATCATCGGCGGGGTTGCCATCAGCATCACGCACAGCCAGCACAAAACGCACCGATTGCCCGGCCAGCGCGCTGAGATCAACAGCAATATTAACGACGCCATCGCCAGCCTGATGCGCCCACTCCCACGATCCCGCATGATACTTGCCAGCCGCGTCAAAATATTCCAGGGCATATTTCACATTGCACGCAGCATCGCCCTGACAAGCCAGCGCGGCGCGGAATTGATCACCGGGCCAAATTTCGAAAAGCGGATACATGCCGAAAATCGCTGTCCCTGTGCTGCCTTGTTGCGGCAGCACAATTAGCGCGGGTACTTCGAGCGCGGTATTGCTCTCGGCAAAGGCTAAATGCGTATTGGTGAAATAGCCTTGCTCACTTTCATCCAGATTACTGGGACACGGCGTAATATAGTGGACACTGTTAGCCCATTCGGCATCGCAGACATGCGCGACGAAATCATAGGCCACTGACTCTGGCGCGGAAGTCAGGACGGGCGACGCGGGGGCCGCGGCGGGTTCCGCTGGTGGTGGCGGGGCCACATCCGTAGGAGTCGGCGTGGCCGAAGGCGGCGGCTCGGTGGGAGCCACTTGCTCGATGGCTTGCGGTGTATCCGAGGGCAACGGCCCGGCAGGCGTGTCAGTTAACACAGCCGCTTCCGGCGCCGACGCACTCAGGTTACAAGCCAATGAAATCAATAAAACCAATACAAGTACAAACCAATATTTTTTCATCTTGACACCTGTTTTTTTTTGAAATCGCCAGCGTCGCCCCCTGAAGCCTTACTCGTCAAGGCTCCAGATTCAATTCGACGCTATTCGACCAGACCTCGGGATTGCCGTAGGCATCGGTAAATTGCGCGCCGCCATCCAGCCCTACGCGGCAGAAATAGCGTCCTACAGGGAGATTGATCGCCAAATAGCCTTCAGACGCAGATGCTTCAAACTCGTAGACTGCATCATGCACAACGCTGCGCCCACTCTCATCCAGAGGCGAAAAATTGGGGTCGCTGGTAAAGACCACACTATCAATAAACAGAGCAATAAATTCGGGTGGCGGCGCATCGTAGGGACGTTCAATGCGCCAATCTTGCATCTCGCTGGAGGTTTCAAAGGGGCCAAGACGCTCCCAAACCCACCTATTGAGCGCCGTTTGCGCGCTATCGGCAAAAACAATCTGCTGCGAAGCCAACGAAAGTTGCGCCGGGGCATTATCGGCAACGCGCTTATAGGAGCGCACCCATACATACACTGCTTCACCGGCAGAAAATTCGGTGTGATAGGTAGCCGCCTGGCTGCCATAACTATCGACCAAATAACCATTGCCCTGCCAGCCCTCTACAAAGGCCACATCGCGCCCCCATCCGGGGCCAAAGGTCATATCTTCGCCTTCAACCCAGAGCAGGTTTCGGGGTTCTTGCTCACAGACGACGCGCAATGAATCTACGCGCCCGCTGCTGAGATGCCAGGGCAAGGCGCTGGGATCGGCATCTTCGGCTTCAATGCCCTGGGCCAGTTGCAGGCGCACGGGGGTGCAGGCCGGGCTGACGAGTTGCGCAGCTTCAAGATGGTAACGCTCGAAGAAATGTCCTTTGGTGAGAACACCGCCGGGATAGCAGTTCAAGAGCGTGGCGCGCATGGCATCCCAGGCGTCACGCTGGGTAGAAGTTTGCGTATCGATGAGAATATCCACCGCGGGCCATGTAGCGGCATTGGCTGCAAGACGGGGCAAAAAATCATCCAGAGGCGCTTGCTCATATGCAGCGGCAATTTCATCAGCGCCCAATTCCTGATGCAGATACAACTCAACAATCTGCCATTCGATGAAAAGCGGATCGTTGGCGATCGGCCAGTAGGGCAAATACAAATGCGCGCCATCCTGCGCGGCATCGAGGGCAAACTCGCCAATTTCTCGGCGGATCTGCCTGTCAGCAGGGTCGCCAACCCCGTTGAAGTAGAGATAACCATTATAGAACGGCAACCAGCCCAAAAAGGCGATGACGAGAATCAAACCCAGGGGGCTGAGATTCGGCTTGAGCAGGCGCGCCAACTCGCGAGCCAGAACGTATCCCCCCACGGCAACCAGCGCGTAAACGGCAGGCAATCCCGGATAGTAAACCCGCCCAAAGGGCGAAGCTGTCAGCACCGGCACCGGAATCAGCAGTAAAACCATCCACAATAAAGCCCAACGTGAAACACGCTGGCGCAGCGTGCCAAAGGCGAAAACGATCCCCACGAAGAAAAGCGGCAGCAGCACAGCGTTGAGGATTGGCCCCTGGCGGTTGTAGATGAAATCGAAACGCGTATCAACAAACCAGCTTTGCAGCACCTGGGTGAGGTTTTCCCACAAGGTCGGCCACCAGCCATCGTTCCAGCCTTTTTCTTCAATTTGATAATAGCTCAGGCGGCTGTTGAAATAGGGTAACAGCAACGGCAGCGTGAGCAGCGGCGGCAACAAAAATGCGGCCAGGTTTTGCAAGGCTTTCTTCAACGCCACGCGCCCGGCGAAAAATTCGATCACCAACGCCAATAGCATCACACCGAACACCGGCAGCACCGTATCATACGTCAGCAAACCGATTGCCAGCGCCAACCCGCTGAGGGCAAATAATTGCCAGCGGGCGCGCTGCAAGGCCAAAGCCAGCAAAGCCAGCGCCAGAATCGGCCAGAGTTTGACATGGCTCTCAACATTCGCCAGACGACTGGCGCTAATATCCATCACCGAAATACTTAAGAAAAACGTACCCAGCGCGGCCAGCGGCAACGGAGCAATCTGCCGCAGCAACCAATAGAAGGCCAGCGTGCCCAGAATACTATACAACACTACCGCCACGCGCGCCGAAAAAATGCCTACCGCGGCGCGCTGAAAAGGGGCTTGCATATAAAAACTGCCGGGCAAGGCATCGCGATGGTATTCCCCGCTCGATTCGGCTTCGCCATCAATCATCAACTCGACGACTTCAAATATCCACTTCGATTCATCCCCCTCCACACCGTAGGGTATTGAGCGCAGAACGTAAAAACGCGCCAAAGCCGCCAGCGCCACCAGCGCCACCAGCAGCCAAATTTCATTTACGGGCAGCCACGCCGGACGCTCGCTCAGGTCGGCGCGCAAGCGTTGACGCGCCGAAATCAGCCAATGGATCAGCGCCAGCGCGGCAAAAGCATAAAACGCCACACCAACAGGCAGCATCTCTACCCCTAACAGCCATTGGCCCAACGCTGCCAGGGTCAGCCCAGCCAGCAGCAAAGCGGCCTGCACGGTTTCGCGCCGCCGCTGCCACACGCCGCTAGTCAGCGCCAGCAAGCTTAGCAGACTACCACCCAGTGAAATTACCAGGCCAATCTGATCGGGGTTTTTGCTGATATATTCTTGCTGCCAATGGAAGTTATAAAACGGCCGCCCCGATTGGTTGGGAGTGAAGTGGACACCGCCACCGATGCGCGGCGGGGCAAAAAAGACGAAATAGAGAATTCCAGCAAGCACAATTAGCGCCAGCCACCGGCTCCAGGATTGGCTCCAGAGTTGTCGATACCACGGAAATGGCCCCAGTTGTTCGGGACTCGCTCCGGGTTGATCCTGTTCATCGGGCGTGCGCCAGCCTCGCAGGCGGCCTGCCAACATCCCCATCCAGACGATGGAGAGCGTGGCAAGGGGCAGTAAAAGCATCGAAAGCGAGATGTTTTCCATAGATACCTGTTGACGAAATCAATCTGTAATGCGCTGCCAAAAAAAATGAACAACACACGCAGATTGAACCCATTTATTAGCGTAACCCCGTTTCCATGCGCGAGATCACCAGACGCTGAATTTCGCTGGTGCCCTCGTAAATTTCGGTGATCTTGGCGTCGCGGAAATAGCGTTCCACAGGATATTCTTTAGAGTAGCCCATCCCGCCGTGGATTTGCACCGCGGCATGAGCGCAGAACATGGCCGTTTCGGCAGCGAAGAGTTTCGCCATCGCCGCCTCAAGGGTGTAGCGTCCGCCGGTGGCTTTGCTATTCTGCTTGGCAAGCGCAGCCTGATAGACGAGTAGACGCGAGGCCTCGATGCGGGTTTTCATATCGGCCAACTTGAACGAAATCCCCTGAAATTCGCCGATCTTCTGACCAAAGGCCTCACGCTCGCGCACATAGTTGAGACTGGCCTCATAAGAGGCTTCTGCAATCCCTAATCCTTGCGAGGCAATCCCGATCCGTCCGGCATCCAGCACAGTCATGGCAATTTTAAAACCCTGACCCTCCTCGCCGAGACGGCGCTCCACGGGGCAGTGATAATCTTCAAACAGAATTTCGCTGGTCGATGAAGCGCGGATGCCCAGCTTGGGTTCTTTTTTGCCGCGCGAATAACCCGGTTGGCTGGCATCAATCAGAAAAGCCGTAATGCCGCGGTGCCCTTTCTCGGGATCAGTCATGGTGAACAACACTAGATAATCGGCCACCGGACCGCTGGTAACCCACGATTTACGCCCGTTGATGATGTATTCGTTGCCATTGCGCACGGCACGGCTGCGCATGGTGGCGGCATCCGAACCCGACATCGGTTCGGTAAGCGAATAAGCGCCGATTTTCTCCCCTGACGCAACCGGGGCGAGAAATTGCTCTTTTTGCGCCTCGGCGCCGAATTTATAAATGCCATAGTTGAACAACGAATTATTCACCGACATAATCGTGCCATGCGAAGCATCGACTTTGCAGATTTCTTCCAGGGCCAAGACATAGGCCAGCGTGTCCATCCCCGCGCCGCCGTATTCTTCGGGGATTTCGATGCCCATGAAGCCCATTGCACCCATTTTCCGGATCGTTTCTAGCGGAAAATCGCCGCTTTCATCAAATTCTGCGGCAATGGGGGCAATTTCCTTTTGGGCAAAATCACGCGCCGCGGCGCGAATCATCTCATGTTCGTCCGAGAGTGAAAAATTGGGGCCAGCATGGGTCATGGGGAAGTCCTCCAAATTCGTGGTTGATGTGCAAACGGGATGCAAAAAATTATAGCACGGGTTATTGCAAAGCTGTTGTAAAGCATTTAGCCCACGGCTTTCTTAAAGTAGAGCCAGGGCGG
>JACNJM010000034.1 GCA_014382605.1 Anaerolineae bacterium | reverse complement strand
CCTGCGCGCCAAAGTTCGGCGATAACAGAGGGCTAACTGCTCCCTGCTAACCGCTCACGACTATCTACTATGAACTTCCTCCTCGCATTCACACCTATCGCAATCATACTTATCCTCATGGTCGGCTTTCGCTGGGGGGCCTCACGCGCCGGAGCCGCCGGATACCTTTCTGCGCTGGTCGTGGCTGTTTTCGCCTTCGGTTCCGGGGCGCAGTTGCTCGCCGTAGCCCACGGAAAAGCCCTGCTGCTCATTCTCGATGTGCTGATGATTATCTGGGCCGCGTTTTTGCTCTTCCGCGTGGCCGATGAAGCCGGGGCTATCAAAATCATCGGCGCGGCGCTGCCGCATCTCACCGCAGACCGCGGGATGCAGGCGCTCATCATCGGCTGGGTTTTTGCATCGTTTTTACAGGGGGTGGGCGGTTTTGGCGTGCCCGTGGCCGTCATCGCGCCGATCATGGTCGGGCTGGGTTTTGCGCCGCTCTCCGCGGTGGTGATTCCCTCGGTGGGCCACTCGTGGGCAGTCACATTCGGCTCGCTGGGATCATCCTTCAACGCCATGATGGCGGCTACCGGCCTTGACTACACCGCACTGGCGGGGGAGTCGGCAATTTTTTTGGGCATTGCTGGCCTGGGGGTGGGCTTTCTTGTGGCGCACGCCGCCGGGGGCATGCAATCGGTGCGGCGGCTGGCAATCCCGGTGTTGATTTTGGGCGTGTTCATGGGCGCGGGGCAATATTTTGCCGCTACCGCCGGGCTGTGGAATATCGGCGCGTTTTTGGGCAGCTTGGCCGGGTTGCTGGTAGCCTGGCCGCTGGCGCGGCGCTACCGCGGCAAGCAAGAAAACAACGGTAAGCTGGATGCTCGCCAAGTTGGGATTGCCCTTTCGGGGTATGCAGTTTTAATTGCGATCACCCTCGGGATTCAACTGATTCCCTCGGTGCGGAGCACTCTCGGGCAAGTCCGCCTGCATTTGGATTTTGGGGCGGTCAGCACCTCCCTGGGGTTCACGACCCCCGCGGAGGGCGGGCGCGACATCCCCCTTTTCCGCCACGCCGGGATGATTTTGCTCTACGCATCTGCGGCATCCTATTTCATCTACAAAAAAGCCGGGTGGTACTCGGATGGCGCGGTCATGACGATTGTGGGCGGCACGGTACAAAAAGTGATGTCATCGAGTGTGGGGATTGCCTCGATGGTGGCGATGGCCGTAGTGATGCAGCACGCCGGAATGACCGAAACGCTGGCAAACGGACTCGCCGAGGGAGTGGGTTCGGCTTTCCCGGCAGTTTCCCCGTGGATTGGGGCGTTGGGCGCATTCATGACGGGCAGCAACACCAACTCAAATGTAGTTTTTGCCGCCCTGCAAATGCGCACCGCAGAATTGCTTGGCCTGAGCGTGGCGCTAATTTTAGCCGCGCAGACCTCAGGCGGGGCGCTTGGCTCGGTGATCGCCCCGACAAAGATTGTGGTGGGGGCCAGCACGGGGGGCATGGCCGGGCGCGAGGGCGAAATTATGCGCAAAATGCTAGCGTATACGGGTTTGCTGATCGGGCTGATGAGTGTTTTGGCAATAATTGGCGTTGCTTTGAGGCGCATCTGAATAGCTTCCCGAATAATTGGTTCAATCTTACATAAGATTGAACCAATTTCGCAACAATTTTCAAGGAGAACATTATTATGAGCACCGATGACTACACAAAAATACGCCGCAAGGAACGCGGCACAGATGACGACTGGATTAGGGCATTTTTGGCACGCTCGGAGTTCGGCACGATGGCGACCGTGCAGGGCGATCAGCCCTTTTTAGTGACGCGCAACTTCGTCTATGATGAAGCGCGCCACGCCATTTATATGCACGGCGCCAGAAAAGGCCGTACCTTTGAGAATGCCGATGAAGCTCCCAAAATTTGCTTTTCGACCAGTGAAGCGGGACGCCTGACCCCGGCAGATCGCGCTATGAATTTAGGTACGGAGTATGATGGCATGGTGGCTTTCGGGCGTTTATATATCGTCACCGATGCGGATGAAGCCCGGCACGGCCTGAAATTGCTGTGCGAGAAGTATTTCCCGCATCTCGAATATGGCGTGGATTACGAAGCCACCAGCGACGCTGATCTCAAAGTCACCGCGGTGCTGCGGATTGAGATTGATAGCTGGAGCGGCAAAGAGAAAAAAGTTGCCGACGATTTCCCGGGGGCGTTCTATTTCAAGGATATTGTGAAATAAGCCCTCTCCCCGTCTATCGCTGCGCTTTAGACTTCTCTCTCCCAAATTGGGAGAGGGGCCGGGGGTGAGGGTCAGAGAAAAATCATGTTAACCTGGATTCGTAACAATAAATTCAAAGCTCACCTGACGGCCTTCTTGCTGATGGTGATTCCCGCGGCGGGGATGCTTTTCACGCCCCGTAACGCAGCGGACAGTCTAACATGGGCCTGGCTGATTCTGTTCGTGATGGGAAATCTACTGGCAATGTTTATACGGTAAGCCCCAAAGCCCGAGGCGAAGTTCCGCCCGGGGCCAATATAACAACCCCATTTTACAGGTATGCTTGGGCAAGTAACGACACAAAAGGAGTTTCACAATGTCCCCAAGAATTAAAATATTTATCTTTCTAACCACCCTGCTGGTACTTTTTAGCAGTCTTGCCTGCGTGACCGTCACCCGCGCCCTGGGTTTGGAAGCTGGGCGAAGTCTACCGATTGCCGCCGATAATGAATCAGACAAACGCCAGGGTTTCGGCGATGACGATGGCGATTACGAGTATGACGCGGAGGGTCGCCCGATTTTAAGCGGCACGGAAGAAATTCTCGACACCCAATATTTTCGCATTCACTACACCAGCGAGGGGCGTGATGCAGTCGCCTCGGCCAGCTATGTGGACGAAGTTGCCCATGCGTTGGAGCATGTCTGGCAGGTGGAAATAGATCAATTTGGCTGGGCCGCCCCGCCGCCTGATGAAGGCATCGGTGGCGACGACCGCTACGATGTCTATCTGCAAGAAATTCTATGGGATGGTACTTTTGGTTATGTCGAAGGCGGCGAAGATTCGCGCTACCGCGGCGCGGGGCAGGTGGGCGATAATCCGCACACTGCAACCGTTGAAAAACGCGCCTCAGCCTCCTTTATGGTGCTCGATAACGATTACGCCGACATCGATGAATTCGCCATCGAGAACTATACCGTAACAAGTGTTATGCAATCCACAGTGGCCCACGAATTCAATCACGCCATCCAGTTCGGCTACGACGGCGAAGAACCCGCCGATTGGCTGTGGGAAGCCACCGCCACCTGGATGCAGGACGAAGTTTACGACGATGTCAACGACGGCATCGAAGACCTGTACGCGGTCTTCAAATCGCCCGATTCGTGCCAGTTGGCCTATGGCGGCGAAGAACGCGTCGAAGATGAAAATCACTGGTACGGCGAGTGGATTTTCATACGTTATATCTCAGAAAACTACGGCCATGAAACCGTGCGCGGCATCTGGGAACAGGCCGCCACATTGGATGGCTACGCCGCCCTTGAAGCCGCCCTCAACGCCGCCGGAACCACGCTGGATGAAACCCTGCGCGGCTTCTCGCTTGCCCTGTTGACCCGCGACTTTGAAGAGGGCGCGGCCTACCCCGTACTGCGCCTCGAAGGTACAGCCACTGGCGCCGGCATATTCACCCCGTTAGATGGTGTCGGGCAGATGGCTGCCGATTATATTGAAATTCTCGCCGATGGCGCGGTTACTGTAAAAGTGGATGACGACGCGCTCGCCCCGCTGCTGGTGGGCATCTCGAAGGTGCAGGCGAGTGTTTTCGAGTTCAATGGCGCCCAGGCCAGCGTCGATGCCAGCGCCTTCGAGCATCTCTACCTGATCGTGATAAACCCCGAACGCGCCGCAGACGAATACGACTGCTATTTCAGCGAGTACAGCGTAGATATAAACGCCGGAGGGCAGGCCCAGCCCACGGCCGAAACTCTCAGCGCCGCTAATTTCTCTGCCCCTGAAGTCGAAGAACTCATGGACCCCGATGAATATTGGGACGACGAATACAGCAACAACCAGGCCGTTGAAGCCCCCGCCGAGTTGACTCCCGGCTATCTGCCCGCCGGTTACGAATTCTACGAAGCCTATC
>JACNJM010000199.1 GCA_014382605.1 Anaerolineae bacterium | reverse complement strand
AATTCTCCTTCCGGCTGGCGCGCAAGGGCTATCGCCTGGTTTTCGCACCGAAAGCCATTGTCCTTCATCAGCACGACAAAGGCATGGGGGAATATATCCGGCGCAAATTCGGCATTGGTTATTGGAAAGCCTTTATGCTGCGCTGGCTGCCGGAGAAGACCTTCAAGGACTCGCACACCCCGGGCTCCTTGCGCTGGCAAATCCTATTTCTTGCGCTCACGCTGGGCATTGCGGCCCTGGTGGGGATATTTTGGTCCCCGGGTTGGTGGTTGATCTTCACCAGTCTGGCCGTCTTCTATCTCACCGCGCTGCCATTCCTGGGTCATATTCGCTGGGAAGATCCTGAGGTTCTTCTGATTTCTCCGCTTATGCTGCTCCTGCGCGCTGGAGCATTGGGATTTGGGTTGGTGAAAGGTTTCATCGTCCCGCCGCGGGCGCACCCCCGCAAATATACCGGGTTATCCTTCCCCAAACGCTTCCTGAAACGTGGTCTGGATATTATCGGTGCTTTGATCGGCTTGACAGTTTTTTCTCCCGTTTTGGCCCTTGCAGCCGTGGCGATCAAGCTGGACAGCTCCGGCCCGGTGATCTTTTCCCAGGAGCGGGCTGGAGAGAACGGTGTGCCGTTCCAGGTACTCAAGTTACGTACCATGTTCCTGGGGTCAGAAGAGCGGGTGAACGAAATATTGGATCAAAATTCTCTCGAAGGTCCGGTCTACAAAATCCCCAATGACCCGCGCGTCACCCGGGTGGGGCGTTTTCTCCGCAGATGGAGCTTCGACGAAATCCCGCAGTTCTGGAATGTTTTGCGGGGGGAGATGAGTTTGGTAGGGCCGCGCCCCGAGGAAACCTGGGTGGTCTCCCAGTACAACGATCACCAACGCCAGCGCCTGGCGATCAAGCCCGGCCTAACTGGCCCTATGCAAGTGGGGGGACGCGGCGAACTGGACATGGATGAGCGCCTAGCCCTGGAGTTGGATTACATCAACAACTATTCAGTCTGGGTGGATTTGTCTATCATCTTCCGTACCATCCCGGCGGTGATTTCAGGAAAGGGGGCTTTTTAACCTATGAATCGCCCTTCGCTCTTCATCGCGCTGCTTGGGGTGGCTTTTTTGATTCTTTTGGGTGTAGGATTGGCCTCCGATATCCGGTCAATTCCGCCGCCGTTGGATACGACTTGTCAATTCGAAGAGGCTGAAATCAGGAAGGAACAACCTTTGGTTCCGCTGGATGCTCCGCCTCCCGGGGGTGGTGATAAAGCCTCCGGGGGGCAGGAGAGTCCTGCCACCTTTGAGTGGGATCAACTTTCCCCGCGGGTGGGCTTTGGCTTGACAGGCTCCCGGGATGCTGAAACCTGGGCGCGGCGATTGGGGGCAGGTTGGTACGTTGATTGGACAGTTCGCCGCAGGTATCCAACCCAACGCCCTGAACACTGGCAGATGGTTCGCCTGGCGCGCGGTTGTGTGGCTCCATCGAAGGAAGCCATTCGCTGGCGGGCCGCCCACTACCCCGGCAACGTCTGGGTAATCGGAAACGAGCCTGACAACAGATGGCAGGATAACATCGTGTCCGAAGAGTATGCCCAGGTGTATCACGACTTGTATACCCTGATAAAAGACGCTGACCCAACCGCGTCCATTGCTGTTGGCGGTGTCACGCAGGCCACGCCATTACGTCTGGCGTATTTGGATCGTGTACTCACAGCTTACCAGGCTTTGTATGCTGAAACCATGCCGAGGGCGACGCGGCTTGCCGTCATGCCTCCTACACTATTACTGGGGAATATAAAGAATTGATCGAGCGTTGTTATTGGAATTACTTGCGTGTCTATACCCTGGAAGAATCAGAACTGCTCGATACATTCTTGCATATGGTTCCGGCTAAGTGGTTTATCAGTGAAGATGTTGTTCCAGCCCAGGTGGATGTCCTGAACAATGATGGCGTTGTGGATGAGAATCCCCCAGGGTTACGCGCCTACGGCAGCATGGTTGTAATCCCATCGGCTGAAGAGCGTCAGACCATGTTCACCTTCGCTTTGCCACAAAATGTTGTACAAAAGCAAGCAGAGGCCTGGGTTTATCAACTCCACATCCAAAAGCAGCCTGGGACGATCGCAAATCCAGTAGCCATAGACGTGCGCTTACCTGAGGGTGCCCGGTTGATCAGCACTGAACCAGATGGAATTTTTCAGAATGGCACCTGGCATGCAGATCTGACACTGAGGACGGATATCGATATCAAGCTTGTATTTCGGATACCATGAAAGCGAAACTACTTCGCTGGCTTCTTCCTATCATCCTGTTGATAACGCTAGGGATCGTCTATTCCCTGACCCTGGCCCCCGACCTCACCTGGGCCAACCGCGGCGCCGATGGCGGTGACCTGATTACAGCCGCAGCCACAGGTGGTGTGGCTCACCCTCCTGGCTATCCTACCTATCTGACCCTGGCGCGCCTGTTCCAAATGCTGCCTGTGGGCACTGTGGCTTTCCGCACCAATTTACTCTCCATGGTGTGCGGATTGCTGGCTGCGCTTGTGGTGGCTGACCTGGCCAGACGCAGCTGCCCCGGCCGGGATGCGATTGCACGTTTTGTAGGATTCGTGGCCGGTTTGGCATTTGGCCTATCGCCGTTATTTTGGTCGCAAGCCGTCATCACCGAAGTATATACACTGCACACGCTGTTCGTAGCCCTGATTTTGTGGCTGACGTTGCTCTCACAAGAAGTCCAGCTTTTCCCCCTTCGGGGTGCTTCGCAAAAAGCTGGACTTCTGAATCGCGTCTGGCTGGATCGCATTGGTGGATTGTTGTTCGGTCTGGCTCTTGGCAACCAACTCACCGTGATCTTCTTGCTGCCGGTGTGGCTGCTGGTTGGAATTATGCGCAAAGGAGAGGGGGAGTTGGGGAGCATGAAAGGTGCGGTGAGTCACCCCCGCACCCTGGCACCCCTAATTGATTGGCATTCGCTTGCCCGTCGCCTAGGCTGGCTGCTGCTGGGCCTGAGCATCTACATCGTTATCCCTTTGTGGGCGCGTTCGGGATCGCCGGTCAATTGGGGCTATGCTGTAGATTGGGATGGCTTCTGGTGGCTGGTATCCGGGGAGCTGTATCAGGACCGCGTCCTAAACCTGCCAATCGAGTATCTCTGGCCGCGCATCCGCAATTGGGCTGGCTGGCTGCAAACACAATTCGGTTTGGCGGGTTTAGTACTCGGTTTCTATGGCTTGTTATATGGCAAACCGCGTTCAAATCGTTTCTATTGGATCACTGGCTGGATGTTTTTGAACTACAGCATATTCTCGGTTGGGTATAGTTCGACAGACTCTTATGCCTTGCTGATTCCAGCTTATATGGCCTTTGCTCTCTGGCTGGGGCTGGGCGTGGGAAAGCTCCTCGAAGAAGTCGAAAATTGGAACAAACAAGGCTGGCTAATACCTTTTACGGGTTTGATCGCAATTGGATTTATTCTCCTTAATGCCTGGATGATTTACCCTGATGTCGATGCCAGCCAGGATATGAGAGCTGTGGAATTCTCACGAACGGTGATGGAAATTGCCCCAATGGATGCCATCATCCTGACAATGGACGATGAAGATGTCTTCGCCCTGAGATACTATACATATGCCCTGGGACAACGCCCGGATATCGCGGTTCTCAGTGGGGCGTTGACTTTCGAGTGGTATCGTGAAGTCATGCGGGATACTTATCCTGGCCTGATAATTCCAGATGAGGATTGCTACTCTTGCCTGCGCAGCACACTGATTACGGTTAATGCCCGCCCCGTGTGCGAATCCCTGTTCGATTCAACCGAAGTATTGCGTTGCGGTTTGACAGAATAGATGAAATTTTGTTGTGATAATTGTGCGGCCAGGGTGCATATAAAACTTGGGGGAGGGCTATTCAAGTTAGTTCGCCGGCTCCGCTCTTGGTTATATGAAAAGCTGCGTTATCGAACTTGTCCCTCCCCCAACTAATAAATGCGCCCGTGCGGCCAGGTATCAAGCTTGCCTTCCGGACAAAACCCGGACGCTTTTGGCACTTAGATAGTAAACTCGGACGAGATTCGGATCAAAATCATCGAATACTATGGAGGCGTGCAAAAATAACTTCCCATTTTGAGACGGCTGAACTAATCGGGGTGTG
>JACNJM010000127.1 GCA_014382605.1 Anaerolineae bacterium | reverse complement strand
CGATATACACCAGACGGCCTTTCTTGCCGTACTGGTTGATGAACTCGGCGGTCTGGCCAAAGGCCACGACGTTGAACCAGTCCACCGTCTCTTTGTCGCGTTTGCGTTCAGCGGCTACAGAGACTTTGGTTACGGCCACATCGCCGTTCTGACCTTTGTAGGTCATTTCCGGGTCTTTGCCAAAACGACCGATGATCTGAATTTTGTTGAGCTTTGCCATGGTGCTTACCTCCGTAAGACTAGAAAAAAGGATAGGGGGAACAGAGAACAGACGAACGCCTTGTGCGCTGTCTGGTACTCACAAAGTAGGGGAAATACGGGCATCCGCGAAGACTTCATCGAAATGAATTTCGGCAGGAAGGATAGAACAGCCCACACAGGAACAAACCCGTTCCAGCGCGCAGCCATCGGCAGCATATTTCTCGATATAGAAGCAGGCTTCGCGCCACGGCACACAAATCTGCGTGCCGTCCTCAAAGTGCAGGTGCAGCGACAGGGTCATCAGTGCCACCTAAAACCCCAGGACTTCCAGGTTTTCTTGGGGATCAAAGGCGTTGGCTGTCTGCATCTGCTCCAGCAAGGCTGCCTTGCCAACCTTGCCGCCATGCGCTTCGACGCACACCTGACGCAGCGCGCAGTAGTTGCACTGCCAGACATCGCCGGGATCATCAAGGATCGGGGGCAGTTCATCCTGAAGAATGCGTTCCAGATGCTCGCCGATCAAGGCTTGACGCTCTTCCAGCGGCCAGATGGCTACCGGCGCGCGTTTGGGCCGCTTCATGCTCATATAATGCAGTTCAGCGCCCACCACCGGGGCATCGGACGGCACCGCCAACGACCAACCGGCTTTGGCGATCTGGGCATTGACCCTTTCCGCCAATCGATCACTGTTGGCTTCGATCAGCGTGGCATAGATATTCAACTGGCGCACATGGCTGCCGCGCGGCTGGAAGGGGATCCTCTCGATCCGGATTTCCTCGGCGGCGTGCTTCTCACCGCACCACAGGCAGGTGATGGATTTGCCCCTCAACGGGAAGGGCATCTCGGCGATCACCTGGCCCGTGTAGGGGCAGGTATGCCGGTGCAGATCGGCGATCTCGTGGATGGTCTTGTAGTCGATGAGCTCCCAGCCGTTTTTCGTCGGGTTGTATCGCATCAGGTCCGGCGCGCCATGCACCGCCACCTTGTGTTTCCGCAGGCTGAAATCGGCAAACAGGCGCACTTCGGCCACGGCCAGCGGATCCACGGTGGCGTAGGCTTCGGCGCTGCTGTGCATCACCGTGCCGCGGAAGGCCCAATACAACTGGCTGGGTTTCTCCCACCAGGGGTGCATCTGCGCCAGGTGATATTTGCGCGGGCAGGTCAGCAGTTCGGTGGCTGAAAAGCCGAAGTCGGCGGCCTGCGCCAGGCGGCTCGAAAAGCCGGGCGCGCGCATATTGGCCGTGATGCCGTGGATGATGGCCGGACTGCCGTATTCACAACCCGGCGCACCCGCAAGCGCACAAGCCAGGCATTCAGCGGGGGAAACACATTCCCCGGACACTTCGCAGACGAAGCCCTGAAAGCCCACCGGCTGTGCTTCAAAGAATTGGATGTCGAATGACATGCCATACCTCCATCGAATCCCGGATGCGCCGTATCGCACCCGGATCAAAACGAATGCCATACGGGGCATATCGGGATCGAACGCCTTGCGACACTCGTGAAAACCGTCCGTGAACGGCTTTCAGCAATGCCCCAGGAAAGAAGTACAGGTGAGGCGGTGAGGCCTCACCTTTCGTGAGAAAGTTACATTGCGCGTGAGCTACTGCTCAGGCTGGATGCGGATATTCCCGACAAAGCGCACATCGGCATGCACAACGACCGTTTTGCGGTCGCACTCGCTGGAATTACCAGCGTTGTGCAGAGCAATGGCTTCGTCTTCAGATTTCGCTTCGACGCGGTAGACGACATGCTCGGTGGTCGAGGTGGTGATCGTCTCGCTTTGGGTGATGATGAATTTAGACATGCTTACCTCCGTTGAATTAGCTGAATCCCAGCTTTCGCTCCTTGAGCGAAACCCAGCGGGTGCGTCCGAGAATCAAGTGATCGAGCGCCTGAATATCCAGCAGCTTGCCAGCTTCGACGATGGCGCGCGTCAGCGCTATATCCTCAGGGCTGGGGTCAACTATATTGCTGGGGTGGTTATGACACACCACCACCGCGGCGGCATTGCGGCGCACGGCCTGGCGGAAGATTTCTCCCACCAGCACCGTGGATTGATTCTTCGTGCCGCGATACAGCTTGTGAATGTCGATCACGCGGTTACGCGTGTTGAGCAGCAGCACCCACAGCTCTTCCTGCTCGAGCATACCCATCTCGTACTGCACCAGATCGGCAATGTCCTTGGGGCAGTGGATGCCGGGTTTGGGTGCCTCGATTTCGGTAGCCAGGCGTTTGCCCAGTTCCAGCGCCGAGATCAGACGGGCGGCGGTTTGCATGCCAATCCCCCGGATCGTCCCGGCGATTTCTTCGATGGATGTGTGGACAATGGCGCGCAGCGAACCAAACTGCCGCAGCAGTTCTTCGGCAATCTCGATCTGGCGCGGACCGCCCACCAGGGCTGCCAGCAGCTCGGTCGTGTTGCAGGCTGCGGGCGCTTCGGCCACCCGGTGAACCGGATGATCCTGTGGGGGTAGATAGTGCAATTTCATGGCTTGACTCCGTGGTTCCGGCGCGTGATCCCATACCCGCGCCAGAGAAAGAAACTTCCTGGTACGGGGCAGGAGGGGGGAAAGGACGGAAGACGGGGGACGGGAGACAGGAAGGTTTAGGGATGGAACAGGTCTTCGCCGTAGAGAACGCCGCTCACGGCTTCCGAAATCGGCTGATACAGATTGGCTTTTCGCACCGCAGTTTCCGCGGCTTGCAGCAGCCTTTGCCAGTCGATGGCGTCCCACTCGCTCTCAGGGATGGCAGCGACTTCCTCTTCCAGCACGCTGATGATGTCTTCGTAGGTGGCGCAGAACAGCGCTTCTTCGAAGTTTTCCACACCGATCTGGCGCAGTTTCTTGCGAACTTCGGATGTGTCCGGGTGGATCACCGCCGTGGCGATGATTGAGAGCGAACCGGCAAAGAGCTGGGCGCGGTAGTCACGCTCCAGTTTGCGCACGATCTCATCCAGCTCTGTGTCCGTGGGGATCAGGCCGGTGAGTTCTTCGACATCCGTTCGGGTAAGGGTGATATACATGGGTTACCTCCGTTGCGTAGGGGGCGGAAGATCGAAGGCTGAGATGGGACAATTCCCGTCATTCAACCCCGGTCTCCCGTTTGAATAGGCAGGAACATCTTTCGATATCCCCCCAAAAGCCATCTCTTCCGACACGACCTTTCAGGGAATATCGAATATTGGGCGCTCAGCCCCCGCTGAAAATAAATGGGGAGAGGCGCTTGACCGCGCCTCTCCAGAGATGACTGATTCGGTCATCCCGCCTGCCCTGAGTTCATCGAAGGGTCCTCCGTCAGCGATACGGGTTGTATCCATCCTTGAAGGCGTAGGGATTGTTGGCATCTGTGGTGATGTCATCCCGATGCACACCCGCATAGATCACCCGACCGGCCTGATCCAAGACAGGCGCAATCACCCATGGGCTTTGCGCCTGTGCAGCTTGCAAAGCCTGTGTCATGCGCTGCCAGTAGTGCAGCGAACCCCCCTTCGTACACTGCCAGCCCACGCCGCGCTTGGGGCTGCTCAGGGATGTGTCCGTCTGCACACCTGCGCCACAGATCGGGCAGCAGGCAGGCAGCATGGGGTAATATCCCGAAGGCGGTTCCGGCGCACGCGCGCCACCCGTCTCAAGATAGCCCTTGACTTCATCCACAGCCGGGCAAAGCTTACCCAAATAGCAGGTGCATTTGCCATTTTTGCCAACTTTGTGGATGCGGGGGCGAACGCGCTCGCCGAAATCTACGTTGTAGAAGTACCCTTCCACCGTGATGGTGGTCGCAATATCCGAACGGGTTGTGACCCATTCCAGAAGTGTGATGCTCAGACCGGCAAAGGCTGGATCGCTGTCCTCAGCGTTCACAACCGCCTGGGGTATGACAGACATGGTTTACCTCCGTTGAATGGTGAATAGGATCAGAGCTTTACAGCCCTCCAGAAAAGCGAATCAGGAGAGTTCCACAA
>JACNJM010000035.1 GCA_014382605.1 Anaerolineae bacterium | reverse complement strand
AAACTTTAAAACCATCGTCACCGTCCTGATGGCAGTAACTTCGCTGTGGGTTGCCACGATTATACGCATCCAAAACGATGTTGGCCTGCATATGAACCTGGCTGCCCAACGCTCGCGCGCCGAAGCGGTGACGGCTTTTGGCAGACTGACACGCGCCGATCAACGCGTGACTCACAGTCTTGATATTTATAGCGCTTTCTATGATGCCGAACAACAAGCGCGTCGTGCAGAGATTGGCGCATCTGCAGCACGCCTGGATGACAACCCGGCAAACGTGGCTGCACAAGAGGCCGTTGCTGCGCGCTGGGGACAACTCCAAACGCATTTGAGTGAGCTTACACCGTTGCTTGGTGATGAATATGCCGGTGATTACGCCAGTTTTTACGAAGAAGCGCATCGCGAGGCCTACTTCACTTACCAACAACAAAAAGCCTATGAGCGCGAAGCCGCTATCTGGCGTACCAAAGCCGGCAATTATCGAGATGCGATGGCCATGCTTTCGGTAACGCTCTTTCTCTACGGCATGTCGCTCAATATTAATAACTGGGTACGCTATCTTTTTGCCATTGGAGCCTTCGCACTTGAACTGATTACCGTTTTTATCGTCGTCAATGCCTTGCGCCAGTCTATTGCGGTTACGCCCCCTGCTGCCATTGACCAATTTGTCGAGGGCCAAATCACCAGCAATATTGCCTATACCGCGCCCCCCGATTCAGCTGCAGAATTGAATGCAACTGCCATTGACGCGTTTAATGCCGCCATTCAACTGGATCAGAGCTACGCCGATGCCTACCAGTGGCGCGGCTATACCACATTGCAAACCCGCCTGCTGAATGCCGATCCGCAACAAAATGCTCAGGCCGCCGACGATATGCAAAAAGCGATTGAATTTGGAAATACCGGCTCCGTGGTTTATACCAATTTAGGTTGGGCCTACACATTGGCTGGAGAGTATACAAACGCCATTTCAGCGCTGGAAACTGCCATTGAAGCAGAACCTACGGAATGCACAGCGCGCATCAATCTGGGCCTGGCGTTGATGGCTGATTCTCAGAGTGATGCCTCCGCCCAGGCATATGATGGCGCAATCGCCTGCTTGCTCGAAGAATCGCCTGATGAACAGGCTAATTTACTCGCCACAGCCATTCTTGACCTAAGCGATCTGCAAGCCCAAGCGCCAAATACTCCCCATATTGACAATGCTCTACTCCATTGGAAGGAAACCGCCGCCAGTGTGGCATTACTTGGCGAAATCACACCACAAGAACATCTTGGGAAAGTTGAACAAGTCTTGTTCGCGGGCGGCATCGCCGCAGATGGCAGCTTAATTGATGCAGACAACACCTTCGCCGCGGGAACACCTTCGATTTACACGTTAATTGAGTTTTCACAAATGTCCGCAAATACACCCTGGATGGTGCGTTGGTATCAAAACGGCGAGTTATTTGACCAATATATCGCGGATAGTTGGTCGGGCGATACAACCGGGTTGGCGCGGCTACGCATAAAAGGGGCGCCCATCCCCACCGGAAAATATCAAGCCGATGTTTTCATCGCCGGGAATTTAGTCGCCAGCGAAGTCTTTGAAATCGAAGCTGGCGAAACGCTTCCGATGCATGCCTACGTCTCAGGCTTTTTCCGCATTTCTATCAACCACCCTGTAGAGTGGTACGCCAGCGAAGACCACACGGCAAATAATTATCTCTACATCACAAATCCGGAAGATGATGATACCTTCTTCTGGTACACATCGTATGCATCCGAAAACAACGCCCGCGAGGATATCCTCGCGAACCTGATGATCCTATGGTTCAGTCAGCATCCTGATTTGAGCTATGGCGAACAGGGCGAATTTTTCCTCGGCGGTTTAGCCCTGGCCAGTTATATGCCAGTAACCTACACCAATCAGGATGGCAACTCGATAGCCGCACTTTTAGTAGGTATGGCCGACGGCGCAGGCAACGCTTATGCCCTTGTGATGCAAGCCCCTGAGACTGACTTTGATCAAACCTATCAAACAGTTTTCACGCCAATGCTGCATAGTCTGTGGATTGCACCAGTAGAATAAACATAGCCAGCACAATGAAAAAAAACCGATGTGGTTATACTACATCGGTTTTTTTTATTTTCCCTGCAGTTCGGTTATCGCTGCGTGACAATATAAATCATTCCATCGGGACTGCTAAACTCAATATGCACTTCGGCGATGGCAGTCAAATCTTCCGGGTGATAATAATAATGCCAATCATTGGGCATAAACCAGATCAGCGCAGCATTGCCTTCGGGGGGCCAATCGGCGTAACGTTGATAAAGATCATCGAAATCATCAGGCTCGCCAGAAGACGAAATCGGTGCGCGCAACGTTGTATGGCGAGTGTAAAAATAGACCGCCGCGGGATAATTACTATACAAGGGCTGTGTAGCATCAAAAGACGGGTTCAGTAATTGCGCCACCAACGCCGACTCGCGAAAATGCTCCGAATTGTAGATGTTGTAGGTCGGTTCCCCTTGGGATCGGCTGACCACAACATATTTATATAAGCGATGTGCCGGGTATAGCAGCCATAAGCTCAGGGCCAGCATAAACAGCCAACGCGCAGCAATGGCCCACTGAATGTGCCCAAATTTTTCCGCAAAAGTCTGAAGAATTTGCCCCATCAACAGAACAACAAAAACGAAAAGCGGTGCATAATAGCGGTCATCAAAATAGGCCGCGTGATCGTACGCAATCGAGGTAAGCATAATAAAGCAAAAATCAAGCGCGAAAAAAATCACCCAGGGCAAATTATCAGTCGAGAATAACTGCAAAATGAACTGTCGCCCAGATTGCCTGGCTACGAGTAAAAGCAATATAACAGCCCCGCTGAGAAAAACAAGCGGGGACACTTTGCTCAAGATTTGATCGGGCAAAAACCAGTGAGACATCTTTTGAAATGCATCTTGCAAGTTATACAAAATGCTGATCTCACCAGTGTCGCGATAGCCCATCACCGAACCAAATAAGCGATAATTTCTTCCAAATACCCACACGCCAAAGGGAAATGTAACCAAAGCCCCTGACCACGCGGCATCGCGCAGGGCAATTTTAAAATTTCTGCGCTTCGCAATCAACACCAACACGACAACTGATACCGCCATCAATACGCCATGCCAGCGCAATAGCGCGGCCACAGCGGCCAGCAAACTCAGCAGCAACAATCGTTTTGGTTCCGGATCATTCAGATATGCGCGGCCCCACAAAGCATAGAGCAGCACCAACACAATGAACAACGCATCCGAGAGAATATTGGCAGCCAGCTGAATCAGCGGCAGTGCAGTTGTTACAACTAGCAATCCCCAGAAAAACCAGAATGGCGATTTATTCAATATTTTGCGGAATAAAATCCCTGCTAACATAACGATGCCGCCAAAACACACCGCGTTCAACCATCCTCCAACGAGAAAAGTATCCAACCCCAAAATCAAACTTAAGCCCGCCAAGAGCAGCGGATACAACGGCGGCCAGTAGATATAGGCTTCACCTGTAAAATCGCTGAAACCCGCGCCGCGCTTCAAGCTATCGGCAGTAGAGAGATAATCCACCGCATCCCCCGAAACACCTGCCCCATAACGCGAAGTCACCAACAAAATCAGGCCAAAACCTGCCAACCCGAAAGCAAAAGCTATTTTGCCCCAGTGGCGGCCAAAGAACTCGGTCATGCTTCGTCCATCAGGATTTCTTCATACAGCTCGATGCGATTGTCATCCAGATCGCGAATCCAGGCATGGCGACCGCGTTCCCATTCCAGGATTTTTCCCTCGAACGCGATACCCCGCTCCTTGAGTTGATCCAGGTAAGGGAGCAGGAAATCCACACGCAGGTTGAGGGTGAATCCCCTGCCCGAGGTCAAGATTCGCTCCTGGGCCTGGTTAATCGCAAAAACAGGATTCTCCCGCACAATGCTTGATTCTATATCCCGCGTGGGGAAGACGCGATAATAGCCGATTCCATCGGGGTGGGCTTCCATCTCGATACCCAACACATCCTGATACCATTCTGCCAAACTTTGCGCATCATTACTCTCGATAAAAACGCCGCCTATGCCCTGCACACTTGCCATCGAAATCTCCAAATCAGAAAATGAACGGAATAAATTTTTTCGTGCGCTGTGAGAATATTCATTTTTGCGCTCCAAATCTTCCC
>JACNJM010000036.1 GCA_014382605.1 Anaerolineae bacterium | reverse complement strand
GCGCAACGCTGGCTGCAATTCTTTCTGCCCAAAACCAGCGACCAGACCACCGTCCAGATTCCGATCAGCGAAATCAGCGACCCGACCGGGCGTTTCACGTTGAGCGTCGCCGAAGCCGAAGCGCTGGCCGATTTTACGGCGCAGGTGCCTGCTGAACTACCGATTGGTTTCAGCTTTAGCGGGGCTGCTTATGATGCCGAACGGGGGGCAATTGTGCTCAATTATATGAACCCATCTGGCGGTGTGCTGCGCATCATCCAGAGCCGCGCCGATGAGGAATATCAGCAAATTGGGGCCAGCGCAGAAGTGGAAATGGTCTCAGTTGGCGGCCTGAGCGGTGAATACCTGCGCGGCGCGTGGGTGATTCCTGAGGTAGAATCGGCCTTCGAAGCGCCCGCCCACGATACACTGCCGCTGCAAGCCACCTGGAACCCCGCTGCCAACAGCCAGATGCTGCGCTGGCAAAGCGGTGAATTATTACTCGAAATTATTTTTGCCGGGGGCAACGAAAGTGAACCCGGTTATCTCGCTAAAGAAGATTTAATTGCGCTCGCCGAGCGGATGCACTAATGGAGTACTGATGCAAGCAACCGACACGCAACCCAAAACCTGGCTCGACAAACCCGTTTTCAGCAACCTGACGATCAATTGGGAAATGCTGATCTTCAGCATTATCCTGATTTTAGCTGTCGTCACGCGTTTCTACGATCTCGAAGCGCGCGTGATGAGCCACGATGAAAACTCGCATGTATATTATTCATGGCAACTGGAACAGGGCAGCGGCTACACGCACACCCCCATGACCCACGGCCCATTCCAGTTCCACGTCGTTGCGCTCTCGTATTTTATGTTTGGCGATAACGATTTCACAGCCCGCATCCCCGCGGCGTTGTTTGGCATTGCTGCCGTAGCTTTCTTGTGGTTTTATCGCCGTTATCTGGGACGCGCCGGAACCCTGATTGCCGCGGCGCTGATGCTGATTTCGCCCTTTATGCTCTACTACGCTCGCTATGTGCGCAATGATATTTTCTCAGCGCTTTTCGGCATTATCACCATCTGGGCTATATTGCGTTATCTCGAAACCGGCGCCGCGCGCTACACCTTCTGGCTGACCGCCGTGACGATGCTGCACTACACCACCAAAGAGACTTCCTTCATCTACTCGGCGCAAACCCTCATATTTCTGGGTTTGCTCTTTGTAGCACAGATCAGCCGCGCCCGTTGGCAAAAACCTTCCCACCGCGATCTATTTTTGATCTTGTTGCTCGTGGCAGGTATTCTCGCCGCAATTGGTATCGGCCTCAACGCTTATTTCCCGGCTCCGGAACCGGTAGTCACAGAAGCCGCAACCGAAGCCGTCGAGGCCGCCCGCGATATCCCCCTGCATCTGTATATCCCGCTGGCTCTTAGCGGCCTGACACTGTTGGGGGCATTGGTACTTGCCATCCAGGGCTACACCTGGGAAAAACTGCGCGAGCAGCGCGCCTTCAGCCTGATGCTGCTGCAATTTACGCTCATCCTGCCTCAATTGGCTGCTTTTATCGTCAGCGCTTTTGGCTGGAACCCGCTCGACTATACAAATGTCGGCATGATCCGCACCGGCGCGTTTGTCTTCATATTGGCGCTGGTTGCCATTGGAGCGGGGATGACCTGGAACCAGCAGCTCTGGCTCATCAATGCGGCCATTTTCTATATCCCCTTCACTATTTTTTACACTACCATCTTCACTAACGGGGCCGGGTTCTTCACTGGCATTGTCGGCTCGCTGGGATACTGGCTCGAACAGCAGGGTGTGGAGCGCGGCAGCCAGCCCTGGTATTACTATATGCTGGTGCAAGTGCCGATGTATGAATTTTTGCCTCTCCTGGGGAGTATCCTGGCCGGATATTACTGGATTCGGCTCAAATTGATCCCCGGCCTCGAAGCGGACGTTCAGACGCACGATGAGCCTGATTCTGAGACCGAAATAGAAATTGATCCCCAAGATGGTCCTGCTCCCGTACTGCCGCTGCTCGGTTTCTGGGTGGTCACCAGCCTACTGGCCTACACCGTGGCCGGTGAGAAAATGCCCTGGCTGACGGTTCATATTGCCTACCCGATGATTTTGCTGGCAGCCTGGGGGCTGGGCAAACTTGTTGAGCGCATCGATTGGGGTTTCGTCAAAACCCGCCACGGCATCCTGCTCAGCGCTCTGACCGTCACCTTCATCACCTCCCTGGTATCCGCTGTGGGCAAGCTCCTCGGCAACCAGCGACCCTTTATGGGCAAAGAACTCAGCCAATTAAACAGCACCAACGCCTTTATCCTGGCCGCGCTCGTCGCCATCGTCAGTGCGCTGCTAATTGTGCGTTTGTTGCGCGAGTGGCAATTCGCTCAATTCGCCCGTCTGACCGTCCTGACCCTGTTTACCTTCCTGGCGCTGCTTACGACGCGGGCCGCCTTCCGGGCCGCCTATATCAATTTCGATTACCCCACCGAATATCTGGTCTATGCCCATTCCGGTGCCGGGCCAAAGATTGCCCTGGAACAAATTGAAGAACTCTCGCGCCGCACCACCGACGGGCTGGATATTGTGGTGGCCTACGACGATGAAACCACTTACCCCTATTGGTGGTATCTGCGCAATTATCCCAACCAAAAATACTACGGCCCCAACCCGACGCGCGAATTACGCGATGCGCCGGTGATTTTGGTCGGCGATAATAATTTCGACAAACTGGAACCGGTCGTCGGACAGGCCTATTACCAGTTCGACTATATTCGCATCTGGTGGCCGAATCAGGATTATTACAATCTCGACTGGCCGCGCATGCGCGAGGCACTTTTCAACCCGCAAATGCGCGCCGCCATCTTCCAGATTTGGCTCAATCGCGATTACGATGATTATGCCGCCCTAACGAACAAACAAGCCGAACTCAGCCTGCCAACCTGGTCGCCCGCCGACCGCATGAGGTTATACGTGCGCAAGGATGTCGCCGCGCAGGTGTGGAATTACGGCAGCGCACCGCTGGCGGTGGAAGAAATTCTCGCCGACCCCTATGAGGGCAAAGAAATCATCCTGCTAGCCGATAGAACCTTCGGCAGTAATGGCGCAGAGCGCGCCCAATTCCAGATGCCGCGCGCCCTGGCCGTTGCCCCCGATGGCTCAATCTATGTCGCCGATACCAATAACCACCGCATCCAACACCTCAGCGCCGAGGGCGAAGCGCTGCACGTTTGGGGTGGTTTTGCCGACAGCGCCACCGGAGAAGCGCCCGCGGGCACGTTCTACGAACCCTGGGGCATCGCGGTTGGGCCGGATGGCAGTGTTTATGTCACCGATACCTGGAATCACCGCGTGCAGAAGTTCACCGCCTCGGGACAGTTCATCGCCCAATGGGGTTATTTCGGCCAGGCCGAAAGCGGCACCGCCTTCTGGGGGCCGCGTGATATTGTGGTGGACGCCGAAAGCCGCGTCTTCATCACCGATACGGGCAACAAGCGCGTGACGGTCTTCGATGCAGATGGTAATTTCATCACCACATTTGGAACAGCCGGCCTGCTTGAAGGCCAGTTTGATGAACCCGTAGGGCTGGCGGTGGATGGCGCAGGCCGCATCTACGTGGCCGATACCTGGAACAAGCGCGTGCAGGTTTTCGCCTTCGACGAGACAGAACTGGCCTACCTCCCCGTTCAGGAATGGGAAATTGTCGGCTGGTACGGCCAATCGCTGGATAACAAGCCTTATATCACGGTGGATGCACAAGGCCGCGTTTTCGTCAGCGACCCGGAAGGCTACCGCATTCTGGAATTCACCACCCAGGGCGAATTCGTGCGCTACTGGGGCATCTTCGGCAGCAGTATGGATAGCTTCAACCTGCCCACCGGGTTGGCGGCTGCACCCGATGGCGGCCTGTGGGTTGCCGATGCGGGCAATCACCGCATTTTGCGCTTCGCCATCTCTGAAGAGTAGCCTGCCAGACCGATCTACTCGTCAAAATGGGGTGCGCCCCCCCGTGGGTGTTACTGGCAAAAAATAACTGCGGGGAGCGCAAGGTCGCCGATTTTTGTTGCATAAAATACTTCTCCCAGCGTCCTCGGCGCACTCTGCGGTAAATCAGTGAGACGGTTTTCCATAGCAACGCTTAATCGGAAGACCATCCAAAATTGGTTCAATCGAAAAGCAGATTGAACCAATTTGCTAGTTTCGCGGCGCCTGGCTTAACGCGGCC
>JACNJM010000037.1 GCA_014382605.1 Anaerolineae bacterium | reverse complement strand
TAGCCATATACCAGCATGCCGCGTTCGTCGTCACCTTCGGCGCGCAATTTTCGAGTGACCATTTCTACCGGCATCCCAACTTCCACGGGCTTCTCGCCAAGATCGGTCAGTTGCGCCGTCACCACGGGGCCTTCATCGAGTTTTACCAATGCCACGGTATAAGGCGCATCGGCCTGATACCCGGCTGGGGCATTATAAAGCGTTGTATACGAATATACTTCGCCGCGGCCGCTAAAATGAAATTCTGTTTTGGCTTCATCGCCGCATTCCGGGCAGACGTCACGCGGGGGAAAGATCTTTGCATCGCAGTGCGGACAAATTTCGCCCACCAGGGCATAGCGTTGTTTCTTTAATCGCCAATGACGCGGGATTTCCATGCTGTATCTCCTTCAGACCAATATCCTGATTGCACACAAGTGTAGCCGGAAAAACTATCAAGAACTATCAGGATGCTCTCCTTGGAGGTCTTAATTTCCGGCGAATATGAAAGTTTAGGGCTTACGCAAATCGAGGATGAATATACCGAAAATAGGGGTGTGTGGGTTGCGAAAGTGCGTAAATTCTGGGTTATATTGTTTCGAGAATATGTGTAATTGCCGTAGCAGCCGGGCCGCCCAGGGCTTGCACAAGGGCGCGTTTGGCGTGGGGGATTTGATTTGACCCTGCCTGGCCGCGCAATTGTAAGGTGGATTCAACCACTTGATAGATTCCGGTTGCCCCCCAGGGATTACCGCGCGCCTTCAACCCGCCCAGGGTGGCGATGGGCAGACTCCCCTCGAGGGTGATTGCCGCGTTGTGGGCCAGTTCCCACCCCCGGCCGCGTTCGGCATATCCGGCAGATTCCAGCGAGAGGGCCGCATAAATCGAAAAAGTATCACACAACTCGAAAAAATCCATTTGATCAATACTGGCTCCGGCCTGGTAGCAAGCCCGCTCCACAGAGAGCCGCGCGGCTCGAAAATCCAGCGGATCGGGGCGGTCGTGCAGGGCCAGCGTATCGGTAGCGACGCTCGAAGCGGCAATTCGCACGCGGGGATGCTGGCTATCGGGTGGCAAAAATTCAGGACGCGTCAGCAACACCGCCGCAGCGCCATCGGCATCCGGCGCGGCATCGAACATATTCAGCGGGTCACAGATCATACCGGCGCGTTCATAGAGAGCAGGTTTGAGCGCCTTTTGGAACATGGCATGGGGGTTGCCCGCGCCGTTGGCATGCGCCGTAAGCGGAAAATTCGCCAGCGCGAAGTCGGGCACGTTGAATTCGTGCAGATAGCGCCGCATCAGCAGGGCGGCCTGCGCCGTGGGCGTTAGCCCGTGGACGGCTTCGTAGTCGCTGTCGAGGGTGGTAGCGATATTGACATCCACCTCCGGGCCAACTTTGTCGGTGATCTTCTCGACGCCGACCACCAACGCCGCATCTACGAAGCCCGATTTGACCGCCAAAAATCCGGCGCGTAAAGCGGCCGCGCCCGAGGCTCCGGCGGCTTCGAGGGTGCAGGCCTCAATGCCGCGCAACCCGGCAAAATCGGCGATCAGCGCGCCCAAATGCGCCTGTCCTGAAATTTGCGGGGCGAATACATTGCCCACATACAACGCCTGGGGGCGCAACCCGGCGGCATCGTTCAGCGCGGCTTCGAGGGCATAGAAGGCCAGTTCACGCAGCGAGGTTTCCCAATGTTCGCCAACGTTGGTTTGTCCAATTCCGGCTACGATTACGTCTGTGGTCATAGGTTCTCCGGTAGGGTGGTAGGGATAGGTCTCAGTGGTAGGGATAGGTCTAAGACCTATCCCTACCACCGCGTTTTTTGTTATTTCATCAATAATTTGCCGCGCATACGCGTGTAGGTGGCATAATCAATTTCGGTGCGGCGGGCGATATAGGTTTGAGTTTTGATGGCCTTGTCGCGCTGCTCCAGCAATCGCTTGGTGACGCGCAGGCCAAAAGCATCGGAGCCTGCCCCAGAGCCGAAGGAGACCATCAGAATGCGGTCTCCGGGCTGGGCTATATCCAGCGTAGCTGTCAGGCCAATGATGGCGGCCCCGGAATAGGTATTGCCGATCACCGGGACGAGCAGTCCGGGGGCAATTTGCTCTTTGCTGAAGCCCAGCTGCGCGCCAACCCGCGTGGGGAATTTGGTGTTGGGCTGATGGAAGATAGCATATTGATAATCGGCGGCAGTGGTTCCGGTGGCATCCAGATAGGCCTGCCCCGCGGCGATGATGTGATGGAAATAAGCTGGTTCACCAGTGAAGCGCTGCCCATGTTCGGGGTATTTCTGGTATTCTCGGCGCCAAAAGTCGGGCGTGTCGGTGACGTAGGAGAGGCTGCTTTCGATCACTGCCAGCGCTTCTTCTGCCGGGCCGATAATAAATGCCGCTCCCCCTGCCGCAGCGGTATATTCCAGGGCGTCGCCGGGGCGGCCTTGTGCGGTATCCATGCCAATAGCCAGGGCGTAGTTCGCCATATTGGAGCCGACCAACCCCATGGCAGCGACCATCGCTTCGGTACCTGCTTTACAGGCAAATTCCCAGTCGCCAGCCTGCGTGAAGGGCACAATCCCCAGGGCTTCGGCAACAATCGTGGAGGTGGGTTTTACGGCATAGGGATGTGATTCCGAACCAACCCACACGGCGCGAATTTCTTCGGGCTGGATAGCAGCGCGCACAACGGCATTGCGCGCCGCTTCGATAGCCATGGTGGCGGTATCTTCATCGGGGCCGGGGACGGCTTTTTCCTGAATGGGGGTGCCGCCGGTGCCATCCGTCCAGATGCGCGAAATCTCTTTGGCGGGCAGGCGGTAGCGCGGCACATAAGCGCCGTAGCCAACGATTCCTACAGATCGGGAGGGGATGAGCAGGCGGTCGGTCGTCGGTCGTCGGTCGTCGGTCTTTTGGTTCATAAGTTGCTCACATTTGCTTATTTGTTGATTTGTAAACTCGTTATCCGCTATTTGCCATTTGCCAAAATTTCTTTCGCCCGGTCGCTGCGCACGGTTTTTTCGGAGACCATTTGCGTGGCGATTTTTTCGATCATTTCGCCCGTTGCTCCAGCGGCGATGGCTACCTGGCGGGCGTGCAGATTCATATGGCCGCGCTGAATGCCCTCGGTTGCCAGGGCGCGCAAGGCGGCCAGATTTTGCGCCAAACCTACCGCGGCGATAATCTCTGCCAGTTGGCTGGCGCTGCTGATTTGCATGATTTTTAGCGCCAGTTTTGCCGTGGGATGCACACGCGTAGCCCCACCGACAATGCCCACCGCCATTGGTAATTCCAATGTACCGACCAGATTGCCCTTAGCGTCTTTGCTCCAGGTACTCAGGGATGCGTATTGCCCGGAGCGGGTGGCGTAGGCGTGCGCCCCGGCTTCGATGGCGCGCCAATCGTTGCCGGTGGCAAGGACGACGGCGTCGATGCCGTTCATAATGCCTTTGTTGTGTGTAGCGGCGCGGTAGGAATCAACCGCGGCGAAGGCCCAGGCTTCGATAATGCCATCGCGGACTTCTTCGGCGGAGAAATCACCGAAAGCCAGCTCTGCCAATGGGATTGTGCAGCGGGCGCGCACCAGACGGCGGTCGGCCAGGTTGGAGAGAATGCGCAGATGCACGCGTCCCCCGGTGATGGTTTCGATTTGGGGAGCCAGACGCTCGCAGGCCGTGTTGACGGCGTTGGCGCCCATGGCATCGCGCACATCGTAGATCAGGTGCGCCACCAAAAAGGGGCCGATGGGCGAATTTTCGATGAGGCGCACTTCGAGATCGCGCGGCCCGCCGCCCAGCTCTTTGAGAATGGGGTCAATCTCGGCGGTTGCGGCCAGGAGTTCGGTTTTATGTTCGAGCAGGATCAGGCGGGCGCTGTGCGGATCGGCGACATCCAAAATTTGCATCTGGCCGATCATTTCGGGTGGCGTGCTGGATGTGAAGAATCCACCCCCGGCGCGAGCCAGTTTCGCCATGAAGGATGAGCCCGCCACGATGGAGGGCTCTTCGACGACCATCGGGATGAGTATATCGCGGCCATTGACCGTGAAGTTGAGGGCCAGGCCCAGGGGCAGGCTGTATAGGCCGATCACGTTTTCGATCATGTGCTGCGCCTGTTCGAGCGATAAACCGGAATCTATATCGAGAACGGGTATATCCTCCGGAGTCAGCAGCCCACGCTGGGTCAGGTGCGCCCGTCGTTTATCCATCGGCAGTTGATAAAATCCGGAAATCCG
>JACNJM010000038.1 GCA_014382605.1 Anaerolineae bacterium | reverse complement strand
TTTTGTATTATACGCCTTATTTGTGATGACCTTTATAACAAAGCGCACAAAGATTCATAACAACTGTTCAGGATTGCAAAACCGAATGAACCCCGATCGGGTTGGTCTGGTAATACATTTGTTGCACTGACAAATTTAACAAACAGCAAAAAAATTCGCCACGGAGACACGCTACTCTTTAGGGAACAGGGTTTACGAAGTTTTCTGTGCGTTCTCTGTGGCTCTGTGGTGAAAAATATACATTTTGTCAGTCAACCAGGTGTTTGCCCCTAAATACGGAAATTTCCGTTTTTTTCCTTGCTTTCCAGGAGATGATTTGTGCTTCGATTTATAATTCGGCGAATAGTGCGCGGGTTGATAGCCATCATTGCTTTTCAGACCTTTTTGTTTTTTCTGATTCAGGCATTGCCGTATGATTTTACAACTTTCCTGGTGCTGGAACCTGCCAGCCGCCGCCTGGCACAATCGCAGTTGGGGTTGGATTTGCCGTTGTGGGAGCAATATTTCCGCTGGTTAAACGACTTTTTCCACTTCGATCTTGGGAAATCCTTCATCGCATGGCCTACGCCCGTCAGCGCCTTGCTGTTGGCGCGCGCCCCGCGTACATTGATTCTTTTCCTGACAGCAGCGATTCTGTCGTATTTTTGGGGGATTTGGCTGGGCAAACAAATTGCCTGGCGGCGTGGCGGCTGGTTTGAATTCGGTATCACCCTCACTGGCGTTGCCAGTTACACATCCTTCGCGCCTTTTTTGGGCTTTTTGCTCATGAATATTTTCGCATATCAACTGCGCTGGCTGCCTTACCAGCGTATGATTGACCATAACTACTGGTATTACATCCCCGTCAGCCTGGATTGGGTGCTGGGCCGCATGGTTATCACGCTGCTTATTTTGATCGGCTGCGGCTATAGCCTCCGGCGCATAACTGACAAAATTTATATAACGTCGCTGCGCGTGTTCGCCCGATTGGTGAGCTGGGTGATCTTGCTGGGCGCGGCCGCGTTGGCGTGGCAACAAATTGGCTATTTGCGTCAGGCGCTGGATGTGCTTGAGCATCTGATCTTGCCGCTCGGAGCGGTGATTATGCTCTCTTTTGGCGAGACTATGCTGCTCATGCGCACCACGATGCTCGAAAATATCGAAGATGAATATGTGCTCACAGCACGCGCCAAGGGCTTGCCCGATCACATCATCCGCGACCGGCATGTAGCCCGCAATGCCTTCTTGCCAGTGCTAACGCGTTTGTTGCTCAACCTGCCGTTGGTGCTTACGGGTAGTTTCGCCATCGAACTGGTGTTTCAATGGCAGGCGATGGGCGAGCTTATTTTCCTGGGCATCGATTATCACGATATTCCCCTGCTAATGGGCATTCTCTCTCTGGTGGGCGTGCTGACCCTGATCGGGCATGTCGTCATGGATATTCTGCACGTTTACCTTGATCCCCGTTTGCGCTATGCCGGGAGCCATATATGACAGTATTGGATAAAATATCATCGCAGCGCAAGCGCACGTATTTTTGGCAGGGCGTGCGCGCCCGCATGAAGCCCATCCATGCCGCCTGGGGGGAACTTCGTCGCCACCCCCTGGGGGTGATCGGCATGACCCTGATCGTGATCTTTGCCCTGATGGTCGTTGCTCACCCTCTCCTCATGAAAACCATCTGGTCGCGCGTACTCTACGATCCTTATCTGGGTTTTGACAGCCGGGTTGTACAGAATCCCTCGCCCTCGTCGGCGCGGCATCTACTGGGCACCGATGGCATGGGGCGCGATGTGCTCAGTCAACTGCTCTATGGCGCGCGCATGTCTTTCAACGTCGGCATCACCGCCGCGCTCTTCGCTGTGACTCTTTCGACACTATTCGGCGGGATGGCGGGTTATTTTGGCGGAGTGATCGATCTGATTATGATGGGCATCTCCGATGTCTTTGTGCTGCTGCCCGCCCTGGTAATTATGCTCATCATCGGGTTGCTGGTACGTTTGGATTGGTTCCTCATCGCCCTGATTTTCGGGATTCTCACCGGGCTGGGGAGTCAGGCCATGGTGGTGAAATCGCATACCCTGTCTATTCGCAGTAAACCCTATATCGAAGCCGCGCGCACCGCCGGGGGCGGTCATTTCCATATTTTGTGGCGGCATATCCTCCCCGGGCTGATGCCGCTGGCCCTGGTGCATGCTGTAATGACCGTAGTCGGCGCGGTGTTGACCGAATCCCTGTTATCGTTTTTTAGCCGCACACACGACTATATGACCTGGGGATCGATGATCTGGCTGGGGCAGCGCACTTTTCGCTGGTTCAACGAGGCCGGGCAATGGAATGCGCTCATTCCCCCGGCGCTGGCGATCATGTTTTTTTGCAGCGCTTTCTATCTGGTTGGCCGTGCCCTGGATGACATCGTGAATCCGCGCCTGCGGCAGCGATAATACTGTAACGGTATCATTCTCCATATCCGGTTTGGGGGAAATTGTGTTAAGATTAGCGCAATGCGTATCTTGCTTATTTCCGACATTCACGCCAACCTGACCGCGCTGCAAGCCGTTTTGAACGCTGCTGGCAGCGATTACGACGCGGTATGGTTTTTGGGCGATCTGGTTGGTTACGGACCAGACCCCAACGAGTGTGTAGATGTCGTGCGCAGCTTGCCGCATTTGGTGGCCTTGTTGGGGAATCATGATGCCGCCACAATGGGGCGCATCAATACCGATGCTTTCAATGTGGAAGCCCGTCAGGCTGTTCGCTGGACACAAGATACAATTACCCCTGAAAATTTGGCTTATATTGAGAATTTACCGGCCAAAGTAATTGCCGATGACGATATTACTCTGGCGCATGGCAGCCCGCGGCAACCGGTTTGGGAATATATCCTCAATATCCGTGTTGCGGCTGAAAATTTTCAATTCTTCGATACAGCCTATTGTTTTATTGGGCATACCCATCTGCCCAGTATATTTCATCTCGACGAGCGGACTCGCCGGGTTGATCTTGTTGTGCCGCTGGAAAATACGATTTTCGATTTGACCCCGCGTTTAATTATTAATCCGGGCTCCGTAGGTCAGCCGCGCGACAAAGATTCACGCGCCGCATACGCACTTGTTGATCTTGAGCAAATGTCGGTTGAATTTCGCCGCGTAGACTACGATATCGCTGCCGTGCAGGCGCGCATGAGCGAAGCCGGGTTGCCCCAAAAGCACATCAACCGTCTCGAATTGGGTTGGTAGCGGGAACTTTTTTCTCGCTTGGAACGTCTAGCCAGCGTATCTACAATTATTCGAGTTTTGCTTTCCCGTAGGAGACATAACGATGAAAAAACAAATTCTTATCCCCATGATTTTGCTTGCGTTTGTGCTCGCCGCCTGTGGCGCGGCCCAAAGTATGCCCGAAGCGATGGTTGCATACGAAACAGATAGCTATGGCGGTGGCTACGAAGAAATGGCTGCCGATGAAATGGAAGCCCCCGCGGCTCCCGGTGAAAGCGGCAGTTTTGCCAATCAAGCCTCAACGGCTGCCATCCAGCGCATGGTCATCAAAAATGCCACACTTTCGATTGTGGTTATCGATCCCGGCATTGCTATGGATGAAATCGTTTCGATGGCAGAAGGCATGGGCGGGTTTGTGGTGAATTCAAATCTATGGCAAACTACTTTGGGCAGCGGTGTCACTGTAGACCAGGCCAGTATCACCATCCGCGTACCGGCTGAACGACTCGATGAAGCGTTGGCACAAATCAAAGCTGGTGCTGGTGAAGTAAATTCCGAGAATATCTCTGGCGAAGATGTTACCAGCCAGTACACCGATTTGCAGTCACGCCTGCGCAATCTGGAAACCGCCGAAGCTCAACTGACCGAAATTATGGACAACGCCAACAAGACCGAAGATGTGTTGCAGGTGTATAACCGTCTGGTTGAGGTTGGCGAACAGATCGAAGTTATCAAAGGCCAGATGCAGTATTATGAGCAAGCTTCTGCACTCTCGTCCATCAGCATTGAAATCAGCGCAGATGCTGCCAACCAGCCCATTCAGATCGGTGGCTGGCAGCCCGCGGGTGTCGCCAAAGAAGCCGTCGAAGCCCTGATCAATTTCTTACAGGGTTTTGTCGACTTTGTTATTTGGTTGGCAATCTTTATCCTGCCGGTACTCATCGTCATCGGCGTGCCACTTTACTTCCTGGGACGCGGTTTCCGAAACTGGCGTCGTCGTCGCAAAGCCAGGAAGTTGGCTGAAAAAGCTGAATAATGATG
>JACNJM010000221.1:20585-22235 GCA_014382605.1 Anaerolineae bacterium | reverse complement strand
TTTGCTGAAAAAATACTTGCCAAAAAAGCCGGGCTTTCACACACTGTTCCCGGCCAAATCGTTGAGATCACGCCCGATGTGGCGCTCTCGCACGATAACACCGCCCCCATCTACGGTATCTTCCTGCGTATGGGGGGGCAACGCGTCTTCAATCCGAAAATGCACGCCATTTTCATTGATCACGCCGCTCCCGCGCCAACCACCAAGCACGCCGAGAATCATCGCATCATCCGCGAGTTTGTTGCCGATCAGGGCATTGAGAACTTTTACGATGTCGGGCGCGGCATCTGTCATCAGGTGCTGGTTGAGGAGGGGCTGGCCCTTCCCGGGGAAGTCATTCTCGGCTCGGATTCGCACAGCCCCCACGCCGGGGTGATGGGCGCCTTCGGGGCGGGCATTGGCCGCTCGGAGATGGCCTCCATCTGGGCGGTTGGCTCGCTGTGGCTGCGCGTCCCTGAGAGCATGAAAATCACCGTCAACGGAAAATTCAATCCTGGCGTGACCGCCAAAGATTTAGCGATCAAGGTTATCGGCGATCTCGGCGCGGACGGCGCGTTGTATATGTCGGTCGAGTGGCACGGCCAAGCCATCCGCGCCCTGGATATTTCACAGCGTTCTATTTTGCCCAATATGATGGCGGAAATGGGCGCGAAAAACAGCGTGATTCCGCCCGATGAGGTGACTCTCGAATATCTGGCAGGACGCGCCAAACGGGAATTCGAGTTGGTACTCCCCGACGAAGATGCGGCCTACGCCCAGAGTTACACCTACCAAGCCGAAGACCTGGAACCGATGATCGCCTGCCCCCACACAGTGGACAACGTCCAGCCGCTCTCGGCAGTCGCCGGGACGAGCGTCCATCAGGCTTTCCTGGGAACCTGCACCAATGGCCGCCTGGAAGATTTGGCCGCCGCCGCCGAAGTGCTCAAAGGCCGCAAAACCGCTCCCGGGACGCGCCTGCTGGTCATCCCGGCCTCATCGCAGGTTTATTTGGATGCACTCAAAGCGGGTTATATCGAAACCTTCATCGAAGCGGGCGCGGCCATCGAAAGTCCCGGCTGCGGCCCGTGCATGGGCAATCACATGGGCGTTCCGGCGGTCGGTGAGGTCAGCATCAGCACATCCAATCGTAACTTCCGTGGCCGCATGGGCACCAAAGAGAGCGATATTTACCTTGCCAGCCCGGCGGTGGTCGCGGCAACGGCGGTGGCGGGTGTGATTACGCATCCAAAGGATTTGTAGCATTGCGTCAGACGTCATGACGTCTCGACGCATAAAAAGGTGAATTATGAAGAATATAATCCGAGGCCGTGTCTGGAAATACGGCGATAACGTCAATACCGATGTGATTTTCCCCGGCAAATACACCTACACTGTTAGCGATCCGGCAGCAATGCCGCAATATGCCCTGGAAGATTTGGACCCCAACTTTGCCAAAGGCGTGCATCCCGGCGATATTATCATCGGCGGGACGAACTGGGGTTGCGGCTCCTCGCGCGAGCAAGCTGTTGTCTGTTTGAGCCAGGCTAATCTGGGCGCTATCATTGCCAAATCTTTCGCGCGCATCTATTATCGTAACTGTCTCAACAACGCCCTGCCCGCGCTGACCTGCCCCGAGGCAGTCGATGCCATCGAGAACGGCGAAACCAT
>JACNJM010000221.1:0-20054 GCA_014382605.1 Anaerolineae bacterium | reverse complement strand
AAAGAAGCCAAACGTTTTTTGCTCGATAGCGTGGGCTGTGCGCTGGCGGCGGTAAAAAATGAAGATATGCAGGCCATGTACCGTTTCACCGAGAAGTTGGGCGGCACGCCCGAAGCTACCGTGATCGGCACCGGGGCAAAAACCAACGCTCCCAACGCGGCGCTGATGAATTGCCTGCTGACGCGCGCCCTCGATTACAATGACATCTATTGGGAGCAAGACCCTTCGCACCCTTCTGACATTATCGGAGCGGCGCTGGCCGCGGCGGAAGCCAACGGCAAAAATGGCCGCGAGGCTTTGCTGGCGATCATTTTGGCCTACGAGTTCGAAATGCGCTGGTGCCATGCTGCCGATCCCGGCGTGCGTGAAGTCGGCTGGCATCACGCCACGCTGACGCAGTTCGTCAGCCCGCTGGTGGCCGGACGCATGTACGATCTTGATGTTGAGCAGATGGTTGCCGCGGTAGGGATCAGCGGCAGCAGCCATTTCACGTTGGGCGGTGTCGTCGCCGGACACCTGACCAACATGAAGAATACCGCCGATCCGCTGGCCTCGCAGGCCGGAGTGATCGCAGCGATGATGGCGCGTGAGGGTTACGAAGGCCCGGTAGAAGTGCTGGAAGGCAAGGAAGGTCTCTTCGAAGTCGTCAATAATGTCGAGTGGCGGCCCGACTGGCTGCTTAAGGATTTGGGCGAAGACTTCATGATTACCCAATGCGGCTATAAAGCCTTCCCCACCGAAGCGCTGACTCATCAGCCGATCAGCGCGGCTTTGCAGGTTTGTACCGAGCATAATCTCGCCGCCGAAGATATTGCCGAAATTTTGGTTGAGACGACTACCCGCGGGGCCGATATTCTCTCAGACCCGAGCAAGTTTGCGCCCAAGACTAAAGAGACCGCTGATCACTCTTTGCCTTACGTAATCGCTGCGGCGGTGGCCGATGGGGCTGTGCTGCCCGATTCATTCAGCGATGAAAAGCTGCAAGACCCGCGTATTTGGGATTTACTGGGCAAGATCAAAGTAGTTGCCGATCCCGAAATCGATGCGCTCTTCCCCGGAGTCAAGCGCGCCCGGGTGCAGATTACCACCCTCGAGGGGAACACCCACACCGCGCAGGTGGATCACGCCAAGGGGTCGCCTGAGAATCCCCTTTCCGATGATGAGCTTATCGCCAAGTTCAGAGCCAATGCCGAGGGTGTAATTTCCCTCCAAAGGCAAGATGAAATCATCCGGGTGACCTGGGCTTTTGATGAGATCAATGATTTGGGGGAATATATGCGCCTTTTGATCCAAGAATAGATCAAACACGCATACTTGTTTGTCGTATCGCATCAAATTTTTGCAACCCCCTGGATAATCTGTCAGGGGGTTGTCTGACAACTGGAATTTGTGATAAAATGCAGTTGTCAGACAACTTAATAATCCCCCCAATTCAACGCTTATTAAAAAGATAAGGAAGTCATTATGACGGATAACAATCTTGTCCAAACACTTCATCGTGAAGTAGAAGATCGCAGTGAAGCGATCATCCAATTCATGCGCGATATTGTCGCCATCCCCAGCATGCAGGGTCAACTCAAGGAGGTTGGCGAGCGCATTGGCTCAGAAATGAACAAGCTGGGCTTCGAGGAAGTTCGCTTCGATAAAATGGGTAATATTCTGGGGCGCATTGGCAATGGCCCGCGCGTGATCGCCTACGATTCGCACATCGATACCGTAGGCATAGGCGACCTGGCTACCTGGGGTTGGGACCCGTTTGTGGGCAAGGTTGAAGATGGTATCTTGTATGCTCGCGGCGCTTGCGACGAAAAGGGTTCCACCCCCGGTATGGTTTATGGCCTGGCGCTTGCTAATAAATTGGGCCTGCTCAAAGACACCACCGCCTGGTATTTTGGGAATATGGAAGAATGGTGCGACGGGATTGCCCCCAATACCTTTGTCGAAATTGATCCTGGCATCCGCCCGGATTTTGTGGTGATCGGTGAGCCGACCAAGATGCAGGTTTATCGCGGGCATAAAGGACGCATCGAGTTGAAGATTACGGCTTCGGGCCGTTCGGCGCATGCCGCTTCACACTATCTGGGTGATAATGCTGTTTATAAAATGATGGCTGTCGTTACGCAAATTCGCGAGTTGGATCGCCGCTTCCGCCTGGGTCTAGGCTCACATCCCATTCAGGGACGCCCCTCGATTGCTGTGACGGATTTGAAGGTGCGCACGGCTTCGCTCAACGCGGTGCCCGATCAGTTTACAATTTTCCTGGATCGCCGCATCACTTCAAACGAACCTCACGATGATGTGATTGCCCAAATCAAGGGCTTGATACCTGATTATCTACAGGAAGAAATTAAGGTTGAAGAATTATTCTACGATGACCCGTCTTACACGGGGTTTGTTTTCCCGGTTTCGAAGTATTACCCGGCCTGGCTGCTGGATGACGCGCACCCAATGGTTCAAGCCGGGCAGCGCACGGTTGAGAAACTCTGGGGTGAGCCGCGCAAACTGGGCACCTGGGATTTTTCGACCAATGGCACATACTGGGCCGGAAAGGCCGATATTCCTTCGATTGGTTTTGGCCCCGGTGATGAGAAATTTGCCCACACGCACCTGGAGCAGGTTCCGCTGAAAGATGTGGTGGCTGCGACCGAATTTTATGCATTATTCCCCAGCATGTTGAGTCAATTGGGTAAAGCCTAAATAAATTGCCCTGCGAAAGAGTAAAGGGTCTTCTCACTACTTCAGGGCTTGAAGGGTTTTCCGAAAAAAGGGTGTGGGACGTGCTACAAATGTCCCACACCCTTTTTTCGGGCGATTTACACATTCGGTTGAGAAACTCCGAGTTTATGTGCGGCGAGTCAGGTTTGCAACCAACGAAAGTTCTAGCTTCGTAATCCTGTAATTTCAAAGACATCCAGCGGGTGGCTTTTGCCTTTAACGAGGATGGGTTTAGTCGGGCGCACTTCGATATATTGTTTCACATGATGAAAGGCTGACGCACTGATCAGAATTTGATTGGCGGCGGAATTTTCCTGGATGCGCTTGGCGGTGTTGACGCTGTCGCCGATGGCAGTGTAATCCAGGCGTTTTTCCGTTCCGACCAGGCCGAGCACGGCTTCCCCGTAATGGATTCCCACGCCGAAGTCGAGATGCGCCTCCGGGGGGAGTTCTGCGTGCAGGGTGCGGACAGCTTCGCTGATCCCGAGGGCCGCGCGCACAGCCCGCAAGGTGTGATCGGGCTGGGGGATGGGGGCGTTGTACCAGGCCATGATGGCATCGCCCATAAACTTGTCGATGGTGCCTTCCTCGGCCAGCACCGCGTCGGCGGCAGCAGCCAGATATTGATTGAGGATTGAGACCAATTCTTCAGGGGAGCGTTTTTCGCTGAAACTGGTGAAACCGCGAATATCGGCAAATAGGGATGTGATTGTGGAGCGCTCCCCGCCGAGTTGAATGCGGTCGGGTGTAAGTTGCTTAATCACCGCCGGGGAGACCATTTTCTCAAAGAGTCTGCGCTGGGCTTCGAGCCGTTTGCGCTCGGTGATATCGTCTAAAACAATCGCAACCCCTTGCGCGTCTTTGAGCGGTGAGAAGTTCAACCGCAGGTTCACAGGGCCGCGCTCTGGCAGTGTGGAGTTAATCTCCATGCCAATGATGGTCTGGTTGAAACGCTGCACCAGATCAATGGGTTCACTTAGTTCGTTAGCCAGTTCGGGCAGGCAGTCGTGTAGTTCATTTTGCAGCATACAATCGGCTGCGCGGGCGAGAATTTGTTCAGCAGCGCGATTGCACAGGGTTATTCTGTTTTGAATGTTGGTAGTGAGTACACCGCTAGCAATGGAGGCGAAGACATTATCCATCAGATTTTTGAGTTCGGTGACTTCAACCAGGGTTTGGCGCACAGAGGCAAACAGGCGCGCGTTTTCGATGGCAACCGCGGCCTGATTGGCGAATGCGGCCAGTAAGTCACGGTCGGAGTTCGCGAATAGCCCGGTGCGGATGCGGTTGTCGGCGTAGATAACACCGGTAAGCACATCCCTGACTTTGAGCGGTACGCACAGGATGGAGCGTAAGTTATAGGCGATGATACTATCTTGCCCACCGAAGCGCGGGTCTTCGATGGCATTGGTAGTGACGATGGGCTGGCCTTCTTCGGCTACGCGGTCAATCACGGTGCGGCTGATCTTGAAGTCAGCATCGCGAATGGATTCTTGCTCCCAGTTACGCGCCACGCGCATTTGTAATTCATCGTTTTCGTCGCGCAGCATCAGGAAACCGCGTTCAGCGCCCGTCAGGCGCACGATGGTATCCATGACGATGCGTAATACTTCGGGCAGTTCTAGTGATGAGTTTATAATTTGACCGATATCGGCCAGGGCTTGAAGGTCTTTGAGTTTATCTTGTTGCCTGGATACCTGTTGCGCGGTGTGATGAATTTGCTTGGAGACTCCCGAAATATCCGCCGCGATTGGGTTTGCGGATAGCTGCCTGTCTTCACTCAGGCGAGTACTGATATTGTTGAGGTGTTCGCTGATCTGTTTTAGCTGCTGGCTGGTTTGCAGCATGAGGGTGGTTGTGTTCGTATCCATGTCCATGGCGCATCCATTGGGGCAAGTTTGTGTTATTTTTTGTGCACCCACTCGACAAGAGTCCAGTGCTCCATCTTTTTTATCAGGTTCGTCAGTGAATGTTTAATATAGGTTTCGCAAGAGAAAGCCCGAAAATAGGGGTGTGTGGGGCGCGAAGCGCCCCACACACCCCTATTTTCGGCATATTCCTCATCGTTTTGCGTAAGTCCTGTAATAGTTTACCTTAAAAAGATTGATCTCAGCGATCTGCTCTGACAATGTCACAGGAGAAGAAACTTTAAACACCCCTATTTGGGCTCGCCTGGCAATTGGTTATAGATAAATATCACAAAGTCTTATGAAGGATGTCCGTATCTCTATATATCATTTATGGTAGAATCTGGCTCGGTTGGTTGCTCGGCAGCAATATGCGCAAAATTTTGCGCATATTTACCCGTTTGTGGGTGTTTTGAAGTTCTGAAGGAGTCTCTATGCTTGATAATTGGCTTTATATTGGTTTGTTTATTATTGCAGCCATTTTGATTCCGGCGGTGGCCGTGATATTGCCCAGGTGGGTTGCGCCGCGTAAACCGAATGCTATTAAGCAAGAAACGTATGAGTGTGGTATGGAAACGGTTGGCGATGCCTGGGTGCAGTTTAAAGTTCAGTATTATATTTTTGCACTGGTATTTTTGATTTTTGATATTGAAACCGTGTTCTTGTTTCCGTGGGCCGTCGCGTATGACAAGTTGCCCATGTTCGCGGTTATGGAGGGGGTTATATTCATCGCCATTCTATTGGCAGGTTTAATGTATGCGTGGCGCAAGGGCGCATTAGAATGGGCGTAAAAGGGCTGTAGATTTTTTCTCAGCCTTTTTATTTGTCTCAAAAATAACAACGAATTGAAACTTCTCGTTGGTGTAGGAGATATGTCGAATGGGTGATCCGATTAATCTGATTTCTCAGTGGTTTAATGATCTATTGCTCGGATGGGGGCTGGGTGAAAAGCTGGTGGCAGTACTCTCGCTCTTTGTGGGCGCTGCTATTCTTGTTACAGCCAGTCTTTTGACCGTGGTGGTTTTAATTTGGGTTGAACGTAAAATCGCCGGCCGTTTGCAGGATCGCATTGGCCCGAACCGGGCTGGCCCCTTTGGTTTGTTGCAGCCGATTGCTGATATCATCAAAATCTTTACCAAAGAAATTACCACGCCCGATGGCGCCGACAAAGTAGCTTTCAACATCGCGCCGGTGTTGGCAATGGCTTCGGTGCTACTGATTTGGGCAGTAATACCGATGGCGGCTACCGTGGTTGGCTCTGATATTAATGTGGGCGTTTTATATATTGTAGCCGTCGGCTCATTGGGAATTGTCGCCATTTTGATGGCAGGCTGGTCTTCCAATAATAAATTTGCTTTGTTAGGCGCTTTCCGAGCGGTAGCTCAGATGGTTTCTTACGAAGTACCGATGGTGCTGACTCTGCTGATCCCGGTGTTGTTGGCTCGCTCGATGGGGATCAACGATATTGTCCAGGCCCAATCCACCTGGTTTATCGTCATTGCTCCGTTAGCCGGGTTGATCTTTTTGATCACATCGATGGCTGAGGTTGGGCGCGCTCCATTTGACTTGATCGAAGCTGAATCGGAGATCGTAGCCGGGTTTCATGTAGAATATTCGGGCATGGCCTTTGGTATGTTCTATGTGAGCGAATTCTTGCATGTCTGGACGATTGGCGCTCTGATTGCCACGTTGTTCCTGGGCGGCTGGCGCGGTCCCGGGGCAGAAACCTGGCCGATTTTGGGCTTATTCTATTTTTATATCAAAACCTTCGTTGGTTATTTCCTGATTACGTGGATTCGTCTTTCGCTGCCGCGCGTGCGTATTGATCAGCTTTTGTCCTTCAATTGGAAATTTCTCACTCCGTTGACGCTTGTCATTTTGGTTGTGACAGCAATCGTTGATAAAGCGTTGTCAATGGCTGGTGCGGCGCGTTGGCTTTATGTACTCGTCATGCTGGCGGCGAATGTGTTGGTGGGGTGGGGTACCATGTTGGTTCTGAAGACTGTAGAACCCAATCGCCCTGGTCGTGTGCGACAGGAATTTCCGCCTCGACCTGTTGCAGTAGCGCCTGAGGCTGCTGACAACTGATTTGGAGTGTGTTTATGAGTGGTCTTGAGATTATCTTTTTGGTTGTTGCTGCTGTGACACTGTCGGCAGCCTTTATGGTCGTGACGACACCGAATTTGGTTCATGGCGCCTTGTGGTTGGTGCTGACCTTGTTTGGCGTTGCGGCAACTTTTGTATTATTAAATGCCGCATTCCTGGCTGTGGTTCAGGTGGTGGTGTATATCGGCGCCATTGCCATCTTGATGATCTTTGCGATCATGCTTACCCGCAAAGTGATGCAAGATAGCGGCCCGCAAACCAATGCCAATTGGATTGTGGCGGCTTTATTGGGATTGGTGCTGTTTGTGGGCATTGCCCAATTATTGCGCAAATCGTCAGCGGTGGGGATGATGATGCCTGCAATGGATGGCGCGGCAGACCCTGTCGTTCAATTGGGCGAGGTGTTGGTATCTCCGAATGCCTATGTGCTGCCCTTTGAGGTGGCTTCGGTTTTGCTCCTGGCGGCGATGATTGGCGCAATCGTTGTGGCTTGGAAGAAGTAGAGAGGCTGAGATTATTATGATTTCCTTATCCTGGTTTCTGATATTCGCTGCGGCGCTCTTCTCGTTGGGATTATATGGTGTTTTGGCACGCAAAAATGCCATTGCTATTCTAATGGGTATCGAGCTGATGTTGAATGCTGTCAATATCAACCTGGTAGCGTTTTGGCGCTATGGCGATCTGGCGCTGATTACCGGCCAGGTTTTCGCGGTGATTGTTTTTGCAGTCGCTGCTGCAGAGGTCGCCGTCGGTTTGGCGTTGGTGATTTCGCTTTATCGCCGCCGCTCCAGTGTGGTTGCAGATGAAATTAATTTGATGAAGTGGTAGCGACGTTAGAACGTTGAAGCGTTTGAACGTTTTAGTGAGGCATTTATGACAACAGAACTTCTTATTTGGCTGATCCCTCTTCCACCGCTGCTGGCCTTTTTCTTGATTGTATTGTTCACCAACCGCAATCGGGCGCTCAGCCACACGATCGCGGTCGGTGCAGCGCTGCTCTCTTGGGCCGGGAGCATGGTGGTCTTTTGGCGTGCGTTCCAGGCAGGCGCGCATCATCTTGGGGCGCATCCTTTTGCATCATCGCTTCAATGGTTGCCCACCGGCAAAACTTGGCTTAGTGTTGGTGTGATGATTGACCCTCTCGGGGCTGCGGTTCTCTTCTTCGTGGCCTGGACGGTATTGATGATCTTTCTTTATAGTGTTGGCTATCATAATTTCGGCCAGCCCAAAGGCGATCACGACCGGAAGGGCTTACCCCCGCATGGCGCAACAGTCATCGATGACCACGGGCATAAGCATACTGTTCCCTCCATTGAGCCGATGTATTCGCGCTTCTTTGCGTTTATTGGTTTGTTTGCTTTCGGTATGTACACCCTGGTGGTTTCCGATAACCTGCTGACGCTCTTCGTTGGCTGGGAGATCATGGGCTTGTGTTCTTATTTGCTGATTGGTTTCTGGTATGGCAAACCCTCGGCGCGGGCGGCGATGATCAAAGCTTTCATCACCACGCGTGTAGGCGATGTTTTCATGCTCTTGGGGATCGCTTTCCTGTACTCGAAAGCTGGCACCCTCAATTTTCGTGAGATTTTCTTCAATGAAGAGTTTCTGCATCACTTGGCGACAGAGCCTTCGGGCTTCTTTGGCCTTTCTGCTGCCGGGTTGATCGGTATTTTGCTCTTCATCGGTACGGTGGGTAAGTCGGCGCAGTTCCCGCTGCATGTCTGGTTGCCCGATGCAATGGAAGGCCCCACCCCGGTTTCGGCCATGATCCACGCCGCCACAATGGTTTCGGCGGGCGTCTATATGGTCATTCGCATGTTCCCGTTGCTCTCGGCGGGGATGGAGCACGGGCACCTGACCGACCCGATGAAGGTAATGGCCTTTATTGGCGCGTTCACAGCGCTCTTTGCGGCTACAATCGCAATAGCGCAAAACGACATCAAACGCGTGCTGGCTTATTCAACCATTTCGCAGTTGGGCTATATGATCGCAGCCCTCGGCATTGGCGCTTACGTGGCCGCCGCATTCCACCTGGTTACACACGCTTTCTTCAAGGCGCTGCTCTTCCTCGGCTCTGGCTCGGTGATTCACGGCATGGAGCATGGGGTATATCATACCGGCGATCACAGCGTAGACCCGCAAGACATGTTCAATATGGGTGGTCTGCGCAAGAAGATGCCGGTTACTTTCTGGACATTCCTGATTGGTGGTTTTGCACTCTCCGGCTTCCCGCTGGTGACGGCAGGCTTCTGGTCGAAGGACGAGATTTTTGCCGATGCCTTCGGGCATGGGCATATCACTGTCTTTATTGTATTGGCGTTGGCTGCCTTCCTGACGGCTTTCTACACAATGCGCCAGATTACGCTTTCTTTCTTGGGGAAACCCCGCACGAAAGAGGCGGAACACGCCCATGAGACTCCCTGGACAATGACGACACCCCTGGCGATTTTGGCGTTTTTCGCCCTGACCTTTGGGTGGGTCGGCATTCCCGAAGCGTTTCCTGGGCTGGGTGGCTTGCTGCCGAATTGGTTCCACGGCGTTGCGTATTCGTTGCCGACCCTGCCTGAGGGTGTAGAATTCAGCATCGTTCCTCTGCTGACCTCACTGGGCGTCGCGCTGGGCGGCCTGTTCTTCGGCTGGCTGGTCTATCGCAATGTAGAAGCCGGTCAAGAAGATCCACTCAAAAAACCGCTTGGGCTGCTGTATACGCTATTTCAGAATAAATATTACTTCGATGAAATCTACGATGTTGTCTTTGTCAAACCGGCAATCTGGTTCTCGGAGGTTTTCTCCTACCAGTGGATGGATCGCGGCGTGATTGATGGCGCGCTGCACAGCATTGCCCGCACTGTACCGGCAGTGGGGACATTCTTTCGCTCGACGATTGATTGGGCGATTAACTGGTTTGGCGATGCCGTGGGTGATGTGGCGAAGAAATTCGGTGGCAGCATCCGTGTGATCCAAACCGGACGCGTGCAGCAGTATATGGTGATTACCCTGATACTGGTTTTTAGCACGCTATTCTATTACCTGTACAGTTTGATTCCTTAGGATGAGGAGCGAATGATGGATTTTATTGCAAGCAATTTGCTAACGCTGATCCTTTTCCTTCCGGCTTTGTCGGCAGTTGTGGTTGCACTGTTGCCAAGTGAAGAGAAAAATCTGATCCGCTGGACGGCCTTTATCCTGAGCTTGATCCCACTGGGCCTGACGTTGTTGCTCTGGGTTAACTTTGATCCAGCGCTGGCCGGGTTCCAGTTTGAAACGACGCATACCTGGTACGCGGCGATCAAATCGTCCTTCCACCTGGGTGTGGATGGTGTTTCGCTGGCGATGGTTTTGCTGACTACCTTGTTGACCCCGATCTCATTATTGGCTTCCTTTAGTGTGCAAGATCGCGTCAAAGGCTATATGGCGCTTTTCCTGATGCTGGAAACCGGTATGCTGGGTGTATTTCTCTCCCTGGACCTGTTACTTTTCTTCGTCTTCTGGGAAATTGGCCTGGTACCGATGTACTTCCTGATCAATCAGTGGGGCAGCGAGAAGGGTGAACGCGAATTGTGGGGTGGCATCAAAGTGAAGGCTCGCACCTATGCATCCTTTAAATTTATGATCTACACCATGGCCGGTTCGCTCGGACTTTTGTTGGCCGTGCAGTTGATGGGCATTGTTGGCGACACATTTGACCTGACCAAGCTCTTCGTCATTTGGCCCAATATCACCGAGTTGACCAATGTCGGTCCGCTGGGTTTGTCGGTGGCGACAGTCAAGGTGATTGTTTTCTGGGCTTTTGCAATTGCGTTTGCGCTCAAAGTACCAGTATGGCCGTTCCACACTTGGCTGCCCGATGCGCATACCGAAGCGCCCACCGCCGGTTCAATGATTCTGGCCGGTGTGCTGCTGAAATTGGGCGCGTATGGCTTCATCCGTTTGGTGCTGCCGTTATTCCCTGCTGAAGCGCGTCAATTCTCGGGCGTGCTGGCAATTTTGGCGGTGATGGCAATTGTCTTTGGGGCTTTTAGCTCCTTTGGGCAGAAAGATTTCAAGCGGTTGGTGGCCTATTCTTCGGTCAATCATATGGGTTTTGTGGTACTCGGTATTGCAGCTGCAGCTTATGCTCAGGGCACACAGAGTGGCATCATCGCTATGAATGGTGCAGTCTTGCAAATGTTCAATCACGGCCTATCCGCTGCCGGGATGTTTTTCCTGGTTGGCGTAATTTACGAGCGCACGCATACCCGCAACCTGGACGAGTTTGGCGGCTTGTTCCCGCTGGTGCCGGTGTATGGCGGCATTCTTATCTTTACATCCATGGCCTCGCTTGGTTTGCCGGGCTTGAACGGTTTTGTCTCCGAATTTTTGGTTGTGCGCGGTTCCTGGGGCGCAGGCTGGGCTTTCCCCCTCTTCACTGCCCTTTCGATGATCGGGTTGTTGTTTACGGGCGCTTATATCCTCAAAGGGATCAAGCAGGTATTGCATGGCCCGTTGAACGAGCATTGGGCACATGTTGGCGAACACCGTCTTACTGAAATCACTGCCCGTGAACTTTTTGTCATTGCCCCGTTGATGGTGATGATGCTTTGGCTCGGCGTTTGGCCTGCCTGGCTGCTGGATGTGATCAACCGGGCTGTTGAATTGCTGTTTTAGAACGTTCTAACGATGAAACGTTTGAACGCTAGAACGTTGTTGAGGTGAAATATGCAATTTCCGATCATTAGTGTGATTGTCTTTACTCCGCTTATCACGGGGATGCTCATCTTATTGATGAATGGTGAGCGCAAGACAGAAATCCGTGTGACCGCTCTGGCGGCATCGGCTTTTGCCTTGGCGCTTTCCTTGTGGGTGTACTTTACCTACGATCTCGCCGCGGGCGGGTATCAATTTGTGGAAAAATACACCTGGCTGCCCCAATTAGGCATTTCGTATTATGTTGGCGTAGATGGCATGAATGTCCCGCTGTTGTTGCTCACCGGTGTGGTGATGTTCACTGGCGTACTTATCTCCTGGGGCATAGATGACCGTCCGCGTGAATTTTTTGCTTTCTTGTTCATCCTGGCAACCGGCGTCTTTGGTGTTTTCGTAGCTCTGGATATGTTCATGTTGTTCTTCTTCTACGAGATTGCCGTCTTCCCGATGTTTTTGCTGATTGCCATTTGGGGATGGGTGAAAACGCGCGAATACGCCGCCATGAAACTAACCCTGTACCTGTTCATCGGTTCGGTGATCGCGCTGATCGGCGGGTTGGCAATGTACTTTGCATCCGGGTTGGGCACTTTCGATATGATCGCCCTCGAGGGTGCAGGCTTCACGTTAGCATTTCAAAAATTCTGGTTCCCATTTGTCTTTATGGGTTTTGCTATTTTGGGCGGTATCTGGCCCTTCCACAACTGGTCCCCCGATGGGCACGTAGCCGCCCCCACGGCAGTCTCGATGTTTCACGCCGGGGTACTGATGAAACTTGGGGCCTTCGCCGCTCTGCGGGTCGGCATCATGCTCCTGCCCGAAGGCGCCAAATTCTGGATGCCCTGGGTGATCCTGCTCACCATCGTCAATGTGGTCTATGGCGCCTATATCGCCTCGGTGCAAACGGACTTCAAATATGTGATCGGTTTCTCGTCGGTTTCGCACATGGGTTTGGTTGCGATGGGTTTTGCCACCCTCAACCGTGAAGGCATGATCGGTGCCGGGGTGCAGATGTTCTCACACGGCGTGATGACGGCCCTCTTCTTCGCCGTTGTCGGCATGATCTACGACCGGGCGCACACCCGCCAAATCCCCGAACTGGGCGGCTTTTTCAAGAAAATGCCGCTGGTCGGTTTGGCCTTCATTGTTGGCGGTATGGTTTCAATGGGTATGCCCGGTTTCTCAGGCTTCATCGCCGAGTTCCCCATCTTTATGGGGGTGTGGAAGTATCAACCCTGGATTGCGGTCGTTTCCGGAATTTCCATCGTGATTACCGCATCCTATATTATTCGCATTATTACCAGTGTGTTCTTTGGCAAAATGCCAGAGCAATTCGAGTTTGGCGATGAACACCATGAACCGATTGGCGATGTAACTGTACTCGATAAAGTTGCGGTGATTTTCTTGTCCGTAATTCTGATTACTGTTGGCGCATTTCCTTCGGTGATGGTGCCGCTGGTCGAATCGGGCGTCGACAATATCTTGCGCCTGCTAGGAGGTGCCTAGTGTTTGGTAGCATTACATCAACTATGATACTGGCAATTTTGCCAGAGATCCTCTTGCTGGTTGTAGCTGGATTGGTGTTGGTTTTTGACGCGATCTGGTCCGATGAGAAGCGTCGTGCCTTAGGATGGGTTACGGCCTTCGGTTTGGTATTGGTTCTGGCCTTGGGGTTGGCATTTGCCTCCCCGGGCAGTTCAGGTCAATTACTTTGGGGCGGGATGATTCGCCACGATTGGGCTGGATTCATCTTCAAGATGCTCTTCATCTTTGGCGCGGCAATTACAGCCCTCTTGGCGATGGATGTCGACGGCCTCGGCAATCGCGGCGAGTTCTATGTGCTCTTGCTGGTCTCAACCATCGGTATGAGTCTGATGGCGACCTCTGCCGATCTGATTATGCTCTATCTGGCAATTGAAACCACATCCATCCCCATGTATGTGTTAGCCGGGTTCTTCAAGCGCGATGATAAATCTACTGAAGCCGGTTTCAAATACTTGCTCTTCGGTGCAATGGCTTCTGCGCTGATGCTCTACGGTTTCAGCCTGCTCTTTGGTTTCACCGGCGTTACCGGTCTCTACGATCTGGCGCTGGCTATTCAAACCGTAGGCGCGGATTTTGCAGTCGTCATTTTGTCCATGTTGTTGATTTTGGTGGGTTTTGGCTTCAAAATTTCGGCTTTTCCGCTCCATTTCTGGGCGCCCGATGTGTATGAAGGCGCACCGACTCCGGTTGCGGGTTTCCTTTCCACCGCATCCAAAGCCGCTGGGTTTGCCGTTTTAGTACGCGTCTTTATGAGCGCTTTCCCGGCCCTGGCCGATAACTGGACGATGTTGATCGCTGTGGTTGCGACTATCACGATGACCGTTGGCAATACCATTGCCCTGGCGCAGAAAAATCTCAAACGCATGTTGGCCTACTCGTCGATTGCCCACGCAGGCTATATTCTGGTTGGTGTGGTAACTTTTTCAGAGTTGGGCGTTGCCAGCGTGATCTTTTACCTGATTGCCTATTTGCTGACCAATTTGGCTGCCTTCGGCGTTATCGCCGTTGCCTGGAACGCGCTGGGTTCTGATGAGATTGAAGCCTATGATGGCCTCAGCCGCCGTTCTCCGGGACTGGCGCTGGTAATGTTGGTTGCTTTCCTCTCCCTGGCAGGGATGCCCCCCTTTGGCGGATTTATCGCCAAAGTGTTGGTCTTCGCCGCTGCCGTAAAAGATGGCTGGATCTGGTTGGCTTTTGTCGGTATTCTAAACTCAATTATCGGTTTATACTACTATTTGGTGGTGTTGAAACGAGTTTATTTGTATCGCTCTGAAAAAGAAGATCAACCGATTGTGATCAGCCGCCCTTACCGCATTGCGCTGACAGTGCTTTCACTGGGTATTTTGTTGCTCGGCGCTTTCTTTGCCCCGTGGTTCACCTGGTCCTCTGGCGCGGCTGCCGGACTATTCTAGCATAGGCAGCCCCCCAATCGCTGTTCTTGGTGGGCTGCCATCGTTCCTTTCGTCCATATGGATGAGCAAAATTCCGTCGCCATCACCCTATCTGGTGATTTGTGATTAATCATTCAAATATTTGTTGACGTGCTGCAAAACTCTGTGTTACAATGCGCCGCGATGAACCAAGTCAGCGAACCTACAAAGACTCCTGCCCAGAAGCCATTTGTTATGCGTACGGTTGCGCTTGGTGGGGAAATAGGATGTCTAACTCTTATGATCGTATTAGCCGCCGTATTCGGCGGTTTGTGGCTTGATCGCACCATTGGCACAGAAAAACCAGTTATTACCATCATTCTTGTATTAGTCTCAGCGCCATTATCACTTGCTCTGACATATTGGCGAGCTTTACAAGTTGTGAAAGATATTCAGGCCTCCCCCTCAGAAGAGGGTCAGGCCAATTTTGTAAAGGAGGATGAAACCGTTGAGTAGTGATGTAAAACAAGAAAAACGGTTTGGGGTAAAACGGTGGATTGTGCTGGCTTTGATTGGCGTAGGGATTTACGTCTCTTTCATGGGTCCGACATTCCTGCGACCGATCACACCGGTTGTTGTTTTGCCTCCTGAACCCACAGGTTTGGCCATTGGCGGATTTGAAATTACCAACACGATTTTGGCGACCTTGTTGGCAGATTTTGTTCTGCTTTTAGTGGCCTTTAGCGCATGGCGTTTCATTAAAAAGGGCAGCCTTGTGCCGAAAGGTTTTTATAATGCCTTTGAGGCGATCATTGAATTCTTGTGGAATTCAGTTGAAGGATCAGCAGGAGCAAAATGGGGAAAACGCATCTTCCCCGTTGTTGCTACAATTTTCCTGATTGTTTTCACAGCCAATATGGTCAAGCTCGCACCGGGCTTTGAATCGATTGGTCAGTTGAAGGAAATGCACGCCGAAGGCACCGCCTATGAAGCCAAGCATCTCTTTGATCTGGGTAGCCTGGGCGTTTATACTCTTGATAAAGGCCTTCCTATTGAAGTGGCCGCCGCCCACGGTGAGGAAGAAGCTGCACACGATGAAGAAATGGCTGTGGAAGAACATGGCAGCACAACGGTATGTCACGCCTGTGAGGTTGTCCCCTTCTTGCGTGGTTCGGCAACCGATCTTAATTTCCCATTTGCATTAGCTTTCATTGCTGTATTTATGACGCAAGTCTTTGGCGTCTGGGCTTTAGGGATGAGTTATTTCGAGAAATTCTTCCCCATTAAGCAAGTTATTCACGGTGGTATTTTCGGTGGTATTAACTTTGCGGTGGGTTTGTTAGAGATTATTCTTGAATTTGCCAAGATCCTTTCGTTTGGCTTCCGGTTGTTCGGCAACATTTTTGCTGGTGCACTGTTGCTTTCAATTATCGGTGTACTGACAGCCGTTGGCCTGCCTGCCGGATTGTATCTTTTTGAGATCTTCTTCGGCGCTATTCAAGCTTATGTGTTCTTCTTGCTCGCGACTGTGTTCATTAGCGGCGCGTTGGAGAGCCACCACTAGAAATCTTTGGTCATAACTTTTAGCACTTTTCGGAGGAAAAAATGGAGTTTAATGAGTTCTTTGTCGCAGGTATGAAAGTACTCGGCGCTGGTTTGGCAATGTTGGGCGCGATTGGCGCTGGTGTTGGTGTAGGTATTGCTGCTTCAGGTGGCGTTCAGGCCATGGGACGCAATCCAGACGCAACCCCTACCATCCAGACAAATATGATTTTGGGAATGGCCTTTGCGGAAGCGGTTGCAATTTACGCGCTGGCTGTTGCCCTGATCATTATCTTCGCCGCCTAATTCGGAGCGATCGATGGAAAAATTAGGTATCAACTTAGGATTTTTCATCTTCCAGGTTCTCAATTTCTCTGTTGTGGCGGTCTTGCTTTATGCGTGGGCTTATAAGCCGATTGTGAAAATGCTTGAAGAGCGCAAAAACAAGGTGGCTCAGGGATTAGAAGATGCTCGCGTGGCGGCTGAAGCCCGCGAGAATGCGGAAGAAGAAGCCAAAAATATTTTGGCTGAAGCACAGACAAAAGCAAATCAAGTCGTAAGCGAAGCCACACAGCGCGCGGAAGAAGCTGCTAAGCAGGTCAAGGCATCTGCCGAACAAGACCTTGAAAAACAGCGCAATGCTGCGATGATAGAAGCTGAATTAGAGCGCGACCGTATGTTGGCCGATGTGCGCGGGCAGATCGGCGCATTAGCTGTTGCTGCTTCCCAGAAACTGATTGGTGAAGCGCTTACCGAAGAACGTCAGCACGCTTTGATTAATGAATTCTTCTCTGGTGTCAAAGGTGGTAAGGTTGTTGCGTTGGAAGGCGTGTCTGTATCGGGCGCGGCCGCAGATGTGACCAGCGCGGTTCCGCTCACCGATAAAGAACAGGATGCTGTTAAGGCTCAACTTAGCAAACAGGCTTCCGTGAGTTTCCGTGTAGACCCCTCCATCTTGGGTGGTCTGGTAATCCGCGTTGGCGACAAAGTTCTCGATAATTCGGTTGCCAGCAGCTTGGAAGAGTTGCGTCAAAGTTTACACTAGTTAGCGTGAATAATTTGTAGCTCACTGCCCCCTTCCTCGGAAGGGGGGGGAGCATCGAACAAAATGAGGGGAGTGGTAGGTTTCTTCTGCCACTCCCCTCATTTATTGGGGTATCATTCTTTAGCGAAGGCCTATGTCATCGCAAGCACAGTGCAAACCACAAATGACTCAATCCTCAAAAAAACGCAAATTATCTAATTTGCTTCGCCATTTACCGGATGCGATACAAACGCCGGGCTATGATCCGACCGTCACAGGAATTACATACGATTCTCGTCGCGTCCAGCCGGGGAGTATTTTTGTCGCTGTTCCCGGTGAAAATGTGGATGGTCATCAGTTTATCTCCGATGCGATTGCCAAAGGTGCGGTAGCCATTTTCGGCACGCAGGTGCAATCCGCAAGCGGCGCGCACTATTTCCGCGTGAAAAATTCCCGTCAAACATTGGCAACACTGGCTGCCGCCTTTTACGATTTTCCTGCCAGGAAGCTGACGGTGATTGGTGTCACTGGTACCGATGGAAAAACAACCACAGCGAACTTTATTTTTGAAATTCTTAGGGCCGCAGGCATTCACGTTGGGATGATCACTACCGTGAATGCGGTGATTGGCGAACAAGTTGCTGATACTGGTTTTCATGTCACCACGCCCGAGGCGCCCGATGTGCAGCGTTACCTCGCGCAGATGGTGGCGGCTGGCCTGACTCATGTGGTGCTGGAAGCGACATCTCATGGATTGGCGCAAGAACGCGTCGCGGCTTGTGATTTTGATTTAGGGGCAGTTACCAATATTATGCATGAACATCTCGATTATCATGGCACTTATGAGGCTTATCGCGCCGCCAAGGGGCGCCTCTTTGCCTCTTTAGCGGCAACCCACACAAAGCCCCGCGGGAATTTCCGCACCGCTTTGCTGAACCGGGATGATTCATCGTATGATTATCTGCATGCGCTGGTTGAGCCTCCCTCCCATCAGATTTCCTATGGCCTGCATCCCGATGCTGATATTCGTGCCCATACAATCCATTCAACCCCGGCGGGTTTAACATTTGTTGTCGCAGGTACTGGTTTTGCTCTGGATATAAAAACGAAACTTTTGGGGGAATATAATGTGCATAATATTATGGCCGCAATTGGAATCACCGTGGCCGGTTTGGGAATCGAACCGGACGCGGCCCGCGTGGGGATTGCAGCGCTGGAAGGTATACAGGGCCGAATGCAGCCCATTGATATGGGGCAGAATTTCCTGGCAATTGTGGATTTTGCGCACACGCCTAACGCATTGCGGCGCGCCCTCGAGGCAGGCCGTGCAATGACGGGGGGGCGCATTATCGCAGTATTTGGCTCTGCCGGATTGCGCGATCGAGAAAAGCGTCGCCTGATGGCCGAAGTTTCAGCCGAATTGGCCGATCTGACTGTGTTGACCGCCGAAGACCCGCGCACCGAATCGCTGGACGGTATTCTGGAAGAGATGGCCGCGGGCGCTCAATTCCGTGGCGCGGTTGAAGGCGAGAACCTGTGGCGCATCCCCGACCGCGGCGGAGCAATTCGTTTTGCGCTTGATCTGGCTCAGCCGGATGATGCCGTATTGGTGTGTGGTAAGGGACACGAACAGTCAATGTGCTTTGGCGAGATCGAATACCCCTGGGATGATGGTATTGCCCTCACCGCAGCTCTGGCAGATTATCTCGGTGTGCCCGGCCCGGAGATGCCGCGTTTGCCCACCTCGGCATAGTACATTTGGCCTGCTGCTTTCAATCTTGACAGTCTACTGGCTTTGCACTACGATATTCTTAGTTTCGCTTATATCTGCTCAGGAATCTGGGTAGCTACTTTGTTTTTTTGCAATGCTTGTACGTTGAGCATCATAAAGGAGATAAACATGAAAAAGCAGCACACCATTCGTGGATTAGTATTTCTGCTTACGCTGGTGGCTTTGGTTTTTGCAGCCATTGTTCCGCAAACCAATGTTCTTGCCCAAGATGCAGATCTCGTCCGCCTCACAATCAACAACAAAAGTGAACGGGATATTTGGTATCGGCTTGATGCCAAGGAATTTGGCCGCTATGACTATTATTATTTTCATATCCCGGCTGGCGAAGCGCGGTATTACACGCCCGTGCGTGGCGTTTATGAGTACATCCTGTACGCTTGCGGGATTAATGTGAAAGGTGATTTAGACCTCTCCACTCATAAAGTTATCAATGTGCCCGAATGCGGCATGAAATCGCATTATGGGCCGCAAGACCAGGAAAATATCGAAGATGTGGGCGATCAATTACGGCTGGTTGATGTTACCCTCGTAAACGATTCCGGGCGCTATATGAAACTGATTCTCGAAGGGCCGAGTGTCTTCGTGTTCCAACTGTTCGCCGAAGAAGAAAAAGAATACACTATTCCGATGGGCTATTACGAAATTACCATGTATGGTTGTGGCGGTACTCATCACCTTACCTTCTATGCCCGCTTCCATAAGGTTAAAGAATTTACTTGCCCGTAGCCAGTAGCCCAATGTACATTGACCTAAACAAAAACGCCAGTGATTTTTCACTGGCGTTTTTGTCGGGATGGTGGGATTCGAACCCACGGCCTCGCCGACCCGAACGGCGCGCGCTGACCGGGCTGCGCCACATCCCGTAATAGCGGCGTGATTATAACGTACCCCAAAACCTTTGACAAGCCCATTCCTGCGAGATTTGCTTTGAAGGCGAGGTAGCGCCATGCAGTTGAACCATTAGGATTTACGCAAAACGACGAGGAATATACCGAAAATTGGGGTGTGTATGGTGAAACAGTCTTGGTTTTATCGGCAAAATTTTCGCTACCGCCAATGGAAATTGCCTTAAGATTTTTGGCTTCGATGGTATAATGCAATTTCGCACAAAGAACAACAGTGACGTTCCAAATAATATTTTCCTACGAAGATATTTAGAAAACCAGTGAGAAGAGCGACGTATACCTCTCTGCTCATTTGTTTATGACTGCGTAATTATCAATAAATTCTTATTCTGCCCTAGCAGAATACCCCGCAGCTTGCTGCGTGGGTTCCACGATGTAGCAAAACCCGCCCGCAGGGGAAAATTCCGTAATACCCCGCCTGCTTGCAGCGGGGATAGGAATTTTCAGGGTTTTGCCTCTTTATTT
>JACNJM010000099.1 GCA_014382605.1 Anaerolineae bacterium | reverse complement strand
ATGCCGGTCGATGATCTCGGTCGCTCCCCCTCGCGGGGAGCGTGGATTGAAACTTCAATATCTTGCCAGTTGAATGGGTTGCCCCATGTCGCTCCCCCTCGCGGGGAGCGTGGATTGAAACCTTTTGTAAGCCTAGTTATGTTTTTTGTTTTACAGTCGCTCCCCCTCGCGGGGAGCGTGGATTGAAACAGCGTGTATTGCGTACCCGGCACAAGACCAACTGTCGCTCCCCCTCGCGGGGAGCGTGGATTGAAACGATTTATCTGGATCGAGGGACGTGTATCTGGGGGAGTCGCTCCCCCTCGCGGGGAGCGTGGATTGAAACTCTTACATTGCTCCTACTCCAAGTGTCACGCCCATGTCGCTCCCCCTCGCGGGGAGCGTGGATTGAAACTTACCATAACTGCACCGGGGCGCAAGGCCGACGTCGCTCCCCCTCGCGGGGAGCGTGGATTGAAACAGCGCCCTAGCACTCAAAAAAGAGAGTATCACGGTCGCTCCCCCTCGCGGGGAGCGTGAATTGAAACTTGCTGTCGTTGGCGTTATCAATCTATTCACGATGTCGCTCCCCCTCGCGGGGAGCGTGGATTGAAACTGCTAACATGGTTTTGGCTTGACCGGCATAAAACGTCGCTCCCCCTCGCGGGGAGCGTGGATTGAAACCCTCGCTGCAGCAGAATCGCACCCAACCTAAACGTCGCTCCAAAGCCACTGGACATTGTTGCAAAAAATCAGGTAGCCGGGATCGGCTCCGGGCGGAGATATTGATCGGTTGCTGCTCCGGCAAGAAAAATCGGGGTAGAATAGACAAAAATGGGCATGGGTACGCACCTTTTTGGTCTAAAACAGGTATTGTCCATCCTGATTCTAGCCCCGGAACATACCCGGCTCATCATAATTGCTAGCGGAAACTCATGCCGATGACGCTCCGCTTTGACCTTTGCAATTTATGGTGTGGTTGTTTTCCTGGCATAGAAAATCGGAACCTCATACCCATAAGGCCCCGCCTAAACGGAACTCCATCTCGCATCATGCCTATTGTCACCCCGTTTTTTCGGAGCGTCAGTCTCATGGAGTCCTACCCTCAATCGAGGATACTGAAACAACTGTGGATAAACTCAACGAGCTTGGCTTTTGAACAGCACCCCCGGCTTTTTAGGGTGCTGTCCATGGGTGATGACCAAAATGGGAGTAACTAAATCGTCTCAAGATACACGATCCATTTTAGAGCAGTGAAAAAGACTGTTCGCACGCCTAACGAACACAAGCCCACTGCGGGGGACAATGGGCTTGTGTTTTCTTGTCGCAAATTCAAGCCCATACAATATCATTGCAATTACTTACGTTTTGTGCCATAATAGCTTTATGCGTTATTCACAAGTTTTAGACATTCTGGGGGATGAAGTTCTTTTTGAAACGCCCCTGTTGACTGTTGGTGATGTCTCTCCCTATCAGGCACAACGGCGGTTGACCGACTGGTCGAAAGCGGGCAAAGTTACGCCGCTCCGTCGAGGCCTCTATGTGCTGCCAAAAGAAAACCGAACGATTGAGCCGCATCCCTATCAAATTGCAAATCGCTTGATGGCCGGTTCCTACGTTAGCCTGGAAACTGCATTACGGTATCACAATCTGATCCCCGAACACGTTGCCGTCATTACCTCAGTTACTACCGGACGCCCGAGAGAATGGGAAAATGAGTTTGGTAGATTTTTCTATCGGCATATACACCCCCGCTATTTTTTTGGTGCGGAATACCGCCAGATTGTCGATCAGCAATCTGCTTTTATCGCTTATCCAGAAAAAGCACTGCTTGATCTTCTCTATCTCCGAAAGGGCGGCGATTCGCCGGAGTTTATACAATCTTTGCGTTTGCAAAATCTTGAAAATCTTGATTTGGGGCGTTTGCAGCAATTTGCGAACCGCTTCGACAAACCCAAACTTCACCGGGCTGCGGCAGTAATCATCGAATTGGTTGAACAGGAAATGCGGGAATACGAGTTGCTATGAAAGCCTATTTGCAAAAACTCTGCGGTAGCGCCAAGACTCCCCTGATTGCGCAACATCTTGTGCGAGAGTATCTGCAAGCGCGCATTTTGCAAAGCCTTCAATGCTCTGGGGCTATGCAAAGCATCGCTTTTCACGGGGGAACGGCATTGCGGTTTCTTTACGAAATTCCGCGCTACTCCGAAGACCTGGACTTTACCCTAGAGCGGGTTGTTTCAGCATATGATTTTCGCAAATATCTTCACCAAATCGAGCAAGATTTTGTCGCAGAGGCCTACGTGCTTGATTTCAAAGTGAGCGACAAACAAATTGTGCACAAGGCTTTTGTGCGCTTTCGCGGTTTGCTATATGAACTTGGGCTTTCGGCGCATAAATCCGAAGTGTTGGCAGTCAAGTTGGAAATTGACACAAAGCCCCCATCAGGCGCTGTACTGGCCGCAACACCCCTGAAACGGTACGTGGCGCTCAATTTGCAGCACCATGACCATGCCACACTTTTTGCCGGTAAACTTCATGCAGTATTGCAGCGCGTTTATCCGAAAGGGCGCGATATTTATGATCTGTGGTGGTATTTATCGCAACCTTCATGGCCGGAGCCGAATTTAGTTTTGCTCAATCATGCCTTGTTGCAATCGGGCTGGAAAGATGGCAAGCTAACGCCTGAAAATTGGCGTGGATACGTTAGGGAAAAAGTCGAACAACTGGATTGGCAGGAAGATGTTTTACGGGATGTTCGAGCGTTTCTTATTATCCCTGAATGGGAAAAACGGGTGAACAAAGACAAACTGCTCGAACTTCTTGCCTGGCACATATAGACCCAACAGGGGGTGCAATGTAGCCCTTTTGTTGTTTGCCTTCAGGTATGTGGCATCACATCTCGGAAATAGAACCTGAATACTGTGTATGATATACATAGGAAAACGAATCGGTCATTGCGCCTGGTTCGTTTTTTGTTGTATGCGAACCTGCTCTTTCTCTGCAATACGCAGGCTCACCTGCCGCAACCGTTGGGGGGTTGGGTGCGTTTTGGCCCGCGGCGCTCCGAAATCGGCCCCCAGATACGCCTTGATAACCCCCACGGATGTGCGCCGGAAAGCATACCAGTAGCGCCATTCAAGATGATTCAAAAGTTCCAGAGACGATGCACTCAGGGGATTGCGGGACTTGATGATTTTCTGCCCTCCGTCCCTGGTTATCTGTCGGTAATACCAAAACCCGCGTGTTTCCGTGCGGGCGATGAAACCCCCCAATTCGTCATCATAGCGGAACTTGTCATGGTATGCCAGCCAGATTTCCCAATCTTCGGATACCAAAAGAACGGAAATAAGCTCTCCGGTTTCGTCAAAATAGGTCAGGCTGTCGCCTCGGACAACGGCATGGCGGCGCATGGGCGCATTGTACCAGAATCTGCGTGTGGTATACTCCCCCGCCAAATGGCGAAAAACATCACAAGCGCGAAGAAAGGCGAAGTTATGCTATCCAAACTGACGAATTTGACGGTCGAATATGACTACGGTGGGCCAGTCGAAAACAGGAAAGCATGGTTGCTCAACATCATCACAATTGTGGTGCTCACAGGGGTAATTATTGGCACTTTTATTTCTGGGGGTATCATACTGAGCGGCAATGTAGGCAGCACACCCATTATTCCCACATTCTGGACAACCATCATAACAGCGTTTTTATTTGGCGCAATTTGGCTCTTCGGCAATCGCGGATATACAACAACTGCGTCCAGGTTGCTGGTGGCAACCATCACTGTAGCAACATTCGCGGCGAATATTGACGGAGCAGCGGCAGGCAAGACACTTCTGTATTTTGTAATTCCTATCATGCTTGCATCCGTGTTATTGCGCCCCGCCGATTCGTTTTGGGTGGCATTGGTAATTAGTATTGGCCTCATAGTGCTATTTTTAGTGTACGATCTGTCGCCCAAGATGCTGATTACACCGCTCGGCCTGGTCGTCATCGCAACCATCGCCTGGATCAGCGCCAGGGCGCAGGAAAATTCATTGCTGGAATTGAACCAGGCCAACCTTGATCTGGCAGACGCCAATGAGCGGTTAACGGAACTGGATCAGTTGAAATCGCGCTTTATTTCCGATGTTTCGCACGAGCTACGGACGCCTGTCAACAATCTGGTATCGTATGTCGAAATGCTGGCTCATGGAATAAGTCCAGACATCATGCCGCAAGAGAAAATCATAGCCACCCTGTTGCAAGAATCTGGCAGGGTGGTTTCGCTGGTAAATTCCATTCTGGACGCTTCGCGTATGGAGCACGGTTTCAGCGTAGCTCGGACAGGCGCGTTGATAGATGCCGGGGAAATTACAAAACGGGTGGTGGATGGCGCAATGGGTCAAGCTCAAGCGAAAGAGCTTGATCTGACACTTGAAAGCGGTTGCAATGGCGCTTGTATGCGCGGGGATGTGAGCCTTGTCGAGACAGTGGTCACGAACCTGGTTGCCAATGCGATCAACTACACAGATGCAGGCGGGATTGTCGTTCGTTGCATGGCTGACGAAACGAACATCGTGATTACCGTTGATGACACAGGGAAAGGGATCGATCCCGCTGATCTCCCCTATGTATTTCAGCGTTTCTACCGGGGAAAGCAGCAGCGCCAATCTACTGTTCCTGGCTCCGGCTTGGGGTTAGCGATTGCCAAAGAAATCGTTTCGGCGCATGACGGGACGATTGAAGTTGAAAGTGCGTTAGGAAAAGGCACAAAAATTGTAGTCCGATTTCCCGCAATTCTATGCAAGGAGAATGTGATTGTTGCCCCATGAAAAATCAAAATGGTTCCAATCCGTTGGCTTATATCGTGGAAGATGATCGCTCGTTAGCTGAAGCGTACGCGGCATCGTTGAGCATTGCGGAGTATGACACAAAGATCATGCACACCGGCTCAGCGTTTCAGGCGGCTGTTGTATCGCTTGACGAGAGTCATACCCCCGCATTGATTATCCTGGATTTGCACCTGCCCGATGCGGATGGGGAGGTTCTGCTTCAGCAAATCCGTGCGGACACCCGCCTTTCTGCAACCCATGTAATTATTGCTACGGCAGACAACCGCAGGGCGACATTGATTGACAGCGCCGATCTCGTACTCTTGAAACCCGTTGGATTTCTGGACCTGAAGGCGATGGCAGATCGATTCAGACCGTAGCAAAATGACTAAAACGGCGATCATCCTACTTTGGCTCTCTGTGGCGTTTGCTGCACTGGCTTTTTACCCGCAATTGTCCCAATTAGGTCTGCTGCTGGTGGCTGCAAATGCGATTGTTGGGACATATTTGTTGTCTCGCAAACCCCGCGAGTCCCGCGCTGCCAATCCGCAGGAACAACAAAGGATCGAGATGGAACGGGATCATCAACATGCTTTGGATCGAATCGTTGATGCCGTGGATGCCATTCGGTCGCCGCTCAATGCGATACTGATTTTTGCTGACATCGTTAACGGTGAGCATGTCGATGACCATAAAGCCAAAGTATATTTGAGAGAAATCCAGTCCTCGGCAATCCAGTTAGCGGCCTTGACCAGGAACATGTTGAATTTATCGGCGATAGGCTCCGGGGTATCCTATTACGGAGTTGTCGAGCGTATCAACATAAACTTGCTGCTGGAAAAAACTGTCAATCGCAACAGACCGCTGGCACAACACAAGGGCATTCAACTGCACCTGCATTTCCCGGAAGTCAATATATTTGTCATGGCTCCCCTGGATGGGATCGAGCGAGCCATCGCGAACATCCTGGACAATGCGGTAAAATACACATCTGGGGGACAGATCAAAGTCAACCTTGCCCGGTCGCTTTCAGGAGTAGCGGAAATTACCGTGGAAGATAGCGGCAGCGGCATCTCCGTAGAAGACTTGCCCCGTATCTTCGACCGATTTTTTCGGGGTCAAAAACGCTGGGATACGCATCCTGACGGTTCTGGCCTGGGGCTATCCGTTGCTAAAAATGTGATCGAAAGCTGTGGGGGTAGTATCGCCGTAGAAAGCGAAGAAAATCACGGCACCACGGTTACAATTCACCTTCCATGCGATAATTGATATTCGTGACAACCTGGCGCTTTGGCCAGCTCGATCTTGTCACAAGGATAGGCTCCTGGTACACAGGGTTGCAAAATATAGTTTGCAGTGCTATACTGAAAGAAAGGCTCTGTAATGTCGATTAGTAACTATCGTACTTTGGACCAAATCAGTGTTGAATACTTCACCAGCCACCCCGGAGAAATTGACGATTTTGTTAACGAGATTTTCGCCGAATATGCCGAGGACGGTGACTCAGCCGCTTTGCTTTCTGCGCTACGCATAATTGCCCGCGTCAAAGGTGTTTCAACTATTGCCGAAGAAGTTGGCATGACCCGACAAGGGTTGCAGCGTGCGCTTTCGGAGAAAGGCAACCCGCGCCTGGATAATATCAACGCAATTTTGCAAGCATTGGGTTACCAATTGATGCCTCATCCCTTGATGTTGCCAAGATGATTTTGGCCTATCATTCTGAACCGTGAAGCCCCCAGAAGGGGGCTTTTTTGATGGGTTGGTGGGTTGGTTTTGTTTTTTTCTTTTTTTGTTTGTGTGTTTGTAGGGCTTCCTGGCCGTGGCAGTCTCACTTCTGCGCCATACAAATGCCCGGCAGGGAGGTACTGCAAAACCGCAACAAACCGCAACAAACCGCAAACATACCGCAAACATACCGCAACACAGGAAAAGCCGCCACAGGATCAAATTCCTGTAATACGTTACCCAACTTAACGTTGCGGCGATCCGGGCGCACCCACGCCCTGCCATGTTCCACCATCACACCTGCTGCCAGCCACCACAGTCACCCACATCGCGCCCCCTACCCAGCGCAGCCACCCGGCTGCCACGATACCGTTCCACGGCCACAGCACAAACGTGCTGCTCGCTGGCGATCAGCCAGCGCCTGCTTTTCTTGCGGGAAGTGTCAGGGTCGATCTGGCGAGAAAGAAACATCCTGGAATATCCCGTTTGGATTTAGACATTGTCTACTTTGTGTCTAGTATTTCGCATGGCTGTAACAGACCGCCAATAAAGCGCAACTTTGTCGCAGGTCACTTCCGATGTCGAGAAGCGTGCGGATGCCTCGTACCGGCGATTTGGGCCGGGTATTCTGATGCCTCGCAGCAGTTTTTTGTGGGTCGGGAAGAAAAAAAGGGGCGGTAATTGGTGCTGGAACCAACCGGCCTACTTAGGTGTACAACAATATGGCCTACTTAGGGTACAAATATATGGCCTACTTCCTTGCAAGCAGGTCGTTGTTTGCATATAATCCCCGATTATGCTGAATCATGACTTTTACTACCCCCATCCACTGCCACAAAAAGTATATTCCCCTGGCCTCAGCAACCGCAGCGACCGCTGGCAACGGCAGATTCTGGCCCTCTGGATAATAACGCAAGGATATTCGCTGGGCGTAGAAATACTCCAATTGACCGCCGAACCATTCGGCACGAATCCTCGAAGCGGAGCGTTACGCCAGGTGATACCAGACCTGCGTAACGCGGAACTTGTGAAAATCGAAGTGCCTAAACTAAAGGTGGCTTTCCGAAGGCTTGTGCCGTTTATCGTGGTGCAATTGACGGATAAAGGCCGTGACCTGGCAGAACAATTCGGCTGGACTGTCAGCGAATCGGAATGGGAGCGGATGCAGCGGTTACACGAGAAAGGCAATTATCAAGGGCAGCACACATTGGCGGCGCTGGTCTTTGCGTATCAGGCCCGGTTGCGAGGCTGGTCAGTAGGCATCATCCCGGAACTGGATGCAGGCCGTTTTTACCCCGATGCCCTGGTCGAGAAAGGCGGCGAGTCGTATTACGTGGAGGTTGAACTTGGCGATGGGAAGCTGACCAAGTGGGCAAATATGGCGAAACACGGCGGGTACATTGCTCTGTGTGCGCGTGCGCCAGAACATCGTGAGCAATTACTGGCCGAGGCCGCATCTTCTGCGAGTAAGCATAGCCGGTTACAACTAGGCACCGATCTGCAAACATTACTTGCTAATCCCGATAGCCCGTTGTGGCTGGAGAGAATTGAATAATCTGAGGAGTGATCTATGACCCTGAAAACTTTAGACGGGAGCCGTAAGAAGGCAGGTGCGGCCAAAGACGAGGCGATTGTCAAATTTGTTCACGACATCCGTACACCGCTATCCAACGTCAAGCTAAACACTGACTTGCTTGCGTTGAAGCCTGGAGAAAGCGAAAAATACCTAGGGGTACTGAGAGACGAGATTGATCGCATGACTGCACTGATCGAAGAATTGCGCTCCATCGCTCCCTGACTTCGCGGGGTAGGTTGGCAATTGCTCTTGACGTGAGTTCTGACGGGGATTATACTGTTAATCAATCAACCGATTAATTAATACAATTAATGAGAGGCTACCTTTGACAACTATAACATTTAGTGCGACAGATGCACGCATACACTTTGGCGAGGTTATGCGCCAGGCGCAAACTGCCCCGGTTGTAGTGGAGCGAGGTGGAGAGCCGCAGGTCGTTATTCTTTCCATAGAGACATACTATCGCTTAGTGGATGAAGCTCCCTCAAATTGGCGGGAGTTGGTGAGAACATCCAGAAATCAAATTGCTGCCCATCTTCAAGGACGTGAATTACCAGACCCGGCAGAAACGATTCGATTGGGAAGGGATGTGCGCGATGAGCAAATCGTTGATGCTTTGCGTTGATGCCAGCATGGTTATGCGCCTGGTTGCCGTACCGTATGATGAAACCGTAGAAGCTCTTTTTGATAGCTGGCAAGACATCCAGTTGGTTGCGCCATCGCTACTACTCTACGAAGTAACCAATGCGCTGCACCGCTACCACCGAGCCGGATATTTCGGCTCAGGCGATGCCAAAGATGCGTTGCGGGCGGCTTTGGCTATCCCCATAGATTATTTCGCAGATACGGTTTTGCATATCGAAGCCAGACAGATTGCGGAAGAACTCAGCTTGCCAGCCACATACGATGCGCACTATCTGGCATTGAGTAAAAGGCTAGGTATTGAGTTCTGGACCGCTGATCGGAAGCTGGCAAATATAGCCCACAAGAGCGGCCTGGATTGGGTGAACTGCTACGAGGCAGCATGAACACAAACGTACAAACAATTCTCAGCATGATACAGAGCAGGCGCGAACATATATGCAAAAATATGCGCATCGGGGAAAAAATTATGCACCACTTGTGAAAGATCAGATGGAACGACAAATAAAACGATCACAACTCCAAAAAAAACATCTGCGAGCCTACCGGCTCGGCGCTGCACGAACCGATAAAAGCGCTTCGATGCCCATTTTGCCTGAAAACGCAATAAACAATAGGCGTATCCCTGGCTCAACACCAGGATCAACCCGATCCACAAAAGAATTAATAGGACTGCAATTTTTGCGCCAATCAGCAACGCTTCGGGCCTAAACAATAATCGATAAGCGCCCCAACCAAGCCCTATGACCGCCAGGCCCAAAATAGCTAAAAATAACCGCACCCGGCGCAACGGCAGTCCGTTGAGATACAACTTTATGATGTGATAAATTTCTCGCAGCAGATTTTTTTCGGGAACTTGCAATATTAAAAACAGCAGCACCACACTCATCACAACCATCAACAAGCCGGTTGCGCGGTCTTCAGAAGTTATAATTTTGCCAACCCCCCAGGTTAATGGCGCTAAAAGCAATGCCCCCCCGCAAGATAAGCCAACGAAAAAGAGTCTATTTTCTCTGAAATTTTGGCAAATAAATAGGCCGAAACAGGCGCCATTATAAAGAGCAGGCCAAAAAAAACTTTGACAGGCATGTTGTCGTACATGGTGTAGCCCCACTGATCGGCAACAAGCAGGGGATACATATTTGGCGCGTAGCGCGCATACGCATCCATAAAGAAAAACATGAAAAACGCATCAGCCATATAGGCCAGAAGCGCGCCAACAAAAGCAAAACTCAATTTTTTAACATCAACATTCGTTTCAGAATACCGGGTTTTGAGCGTTTTCATTTTTTCCCTGCTGGAATAATTTTCTGACAAAAGAAGAAAACTGCATAAGGTTCGTAGCCGTTTGAAAAATAAGTTTACCAGAACTTCAAAAAACGGGCAGACCCATTCATCTGGATGCACATGAAACAGCGCCAATGTACCAATTTGGGGAAACAAGCCCACAAAAAAGGGGGAGGGCTACGGCGCGGAAAATTAGGCTGGTGTTCTGTCGCCCCGGGGTTTACCTTCACCCCCAAGGGATATGCCGGGGCGGACATTTCTTTCATTGGTTTTTTGTAGCAAGGCCCCCAAAGTTAATTAAAATCCGCTAACCTGTCGCCATGCGCCTCGATAAGATCATCCACCAGCGACCAAATCTGATCCAAATCCAGCTCAGCAGCGGTGTGCGGGTCGAGCATGGCGGCGTGATAAATATGCTCACGTTGCCCGGTGAGGGCCGCCTCCACAGTGAGGCTTTGCACATTAATATTGGTTTGCATAAGCGCGGCCAGGTGAGGGGGCAGCGCCCCAATGCGCGTGGGCTGCACGCCGTTTTGATCTACCAAACAAGGCACTTCTACACAGCAGCCTTGGGGCAAATTATCAATTAGCCCATTATTCATCACATTGCCATACACCACCCGCGGCCGACCGGTTTCGCGGCTATGAATAATCAGCGAGCCATATTCGCCACTGAGTTGAAAGCTGTTCAGATCGCTATACGTGCGAGCAATCGATTGAAGCGCGGTCGGCATAATGGGCAGATCACCAACGGCGGCCACAATTTCTTCGGCCTGCAAAGCTTCACCAGCCGCGCGGCGCGCTTGCGCCAAATCCCAGGCTTGCATTTGCACCTGACAGCGATACGGATACTCATCGAGGGGGATGTTGTAGCGCTCGATCAGGTCGGGGCGGTCGCGCTTGATGAACCACGGCACATACTCGCTAAAATGTTCGCTTGATTCGGTCACAAAATACCCCAGGCGCTTAAACATCTCGTAGCGCACGCGGTTATGCGCCGGGATGCGCCCTTCGGCAAGCACTTGCCTGAGTTGTGGATACAGGTTTTCGCCCTCGTGCTCCAGCCTGAGGTAGAAAGCCATGTGATTGATCCCGGCAACGAGATAGGAAATCGTCTCGGCGGGGATGCCTAAATCCAGCGCCAACTCTCCGGCGGTGTGCGGCACGCTGTGGCACAGCCCCACCGTTTGGATCAAACTGCCGCGGTTCAACGCCCAGGTGTTCATTGCCATTGGGTTAACGTAGTTTAGATGCAGCACATCCGGGCAGAGTTCTTCCATCTCGCGGCTCATCTCCAGCAGCACGGGGATGGTGCGCAAACCGCGCATGATGCCGCCGATCCCCAGGGTATCGGCAATGGTTTGGCGCAGGCCATATTTTTTGGGGATTTCAAAATCGAGCACGGTGGCGGGTTCGTAGCCCCCAACCTGGATCATGTTAAGGGCATAATTGGCCCCATCGAGGGCCGCGCGGCGCTGGGTGGTAGTCTCAATTTTGGGGCGGGCACCCAGCCCCTGGGCCGCGGCGTGGGCCAGCGTTTCGGTCTCGCGCAGCCGCTTTTCATCAATATCAAAGAGTGTTAGGGTCGCTTCGGCCAGTTCAGGAAAGTTGAGAATATCGCCCAGTAAATTCTTGGCGAAAACGGTGCTTCCGGCTCCTATGAAAACGATTTTTGTCATCCCGCCTGAATCCCTTCTGCGGTGCGTGTAAATTTTTTGCCGGTTGCCAGTTCGACGCATTTGTAAGCGCCATCGTACAGGCCAATGCTTTTATTTTTAACGATCATCTGGCAATACATTTCGAGCAGGTCGTCTTCGTGGGTCATCAGGTCGATAGCTTGCAGTGTTTGCGGGATGGTGCGGGTTTCTACGGTGCTGTCGCCGATCTCTGCGCCACGGATGGCGCCCCACATTTCGTGCCCACCCACACGGGCGTTGAAAATTTTCGGGATGGGGTAGAAAGCCAGTTCGGATGGTTTGGTAATCATCACATCCATTACGCGCATGAGATAATTGGAGGCGTAGACGGCGTGGAAGGTGTTGTCAAAAAGGAAAACGTGCAAGCCGTGGGCGGCATTTTCGCGGATGTTGTCGGCAAAATCTCGGGTTTCTTCCCAGGTGAAGTAGGTTTTGAGCAGGTCTTTGTAGGGGGCCAGTTCGGCTTCCAGCCATTCCCAGTTGCCTTTGTGGTCGCCAAGATTGACAAAAAGTGCGAGTTTGTCTTGCTGAATCAGCGGGATAGCGTGTTCGATGATGGCTTTGAAAAGCTCGCGCTGTGCGCCTGCCCCGCCCATTGTAACCAGAAAACGACGCGGCGCTTTGGCTTTCATGCGTTGGATGCGGGCGGCGCAGTCGGTTTCGGCGTTTTCGACCAGTTCGTGGTCTACATGTTGCCCGGTGAAGAAGAGCGCATCGCTGGGAACCGGCTTCATGATGGCGCCTTTATCATTGAAGCCGCGCATAACTCGAAAGCCATAGTAGCCAGCCGGGCCTTGCACGGCGTGTTTGGCGCCTTCGGTCAGTTGAAAGGCCATTGGCCAGTTGTCGAACATCATATCCACAACGTTGGTCATGCCGCCAGCTACTGCGCCCATTGCGTTCCACATATGTGAGGTAAGTATGGGCTGCTCGGCGGGCAGCGCGCCGTAGAGATTTTCGAACAGCTCGCTCATTTTATAGTCTTTGACCTGGGTTTTGGTGAAGCGCCACGGCCAGGTCACGATCCATTTGTTGAAGAGGGCATTCAAGCCGGGCAATGTGGGGTCGCCGGTGGTCAGGCTTTCCCACACAAATTTATCGAACCACGAAAAACGCTGCGAGATTCGTGAAAATCGGCTGTAATTGGTATTGCACCAGTTGATAACATCGGTGGTGATGCCGGGGATGGCTAACAGATCGAGCCAATAGGGGGTAAAGCCCATGGCTTTGGCCGCCGAAACCCCGGCCATGGCAATGCGGTAATGCCCAAACCCCATGCGGATGGTGCTGACGACGACGCCGTTTTCGATCGTCAGGGGGGGGGCATCGCCCTGACGGACGATTTCTTTCAGCCCGAAAATATCGCCGCCGTAGGGGTGATCTTGCAGGCTCAGGTGAAATTTTTCTTGCGGGTCATAAGCAAACTTTTTTGCCAGCATCGCCTTCCAGCGATCAGCAGCGCGCGTTTGTGCAGGCGTAATGGGGTTGCCGTAAAGTTCATAACGGCTATTTACTTTTTTCATCAATCAAGCTCTCCTCAACGGATAAGATGCCATCAATAATATCGCAATTACCCGGCTTTGATGCGTTCAATAAATTGAATGCTCGTTGCCGCAACTTGTTCGAGTTCTACATCCAACACAATTACGTGGCTTGAGTTTTCCATCCAGTGATGTTCTTTGACCGCTGACGAAATAGCATTCATAAGCAGTTCACCGGCTTCTGGCACAACCGTGGTATCTTTGCGCCCCTGAAAAATCAGCACCGGCTGATGGATGTGCGAAAGTCGTTTGTTTACAGCAGCCTGGAAACGCAAAAACTGAATGGTCCCCTTAAGTGGCAAATCGGGGTAGCCTTGCCAGAGATCGCTGCGATCAAGCGAAGCGCGCCCAACGGATTCAACAAACGATGCCCCCAGATAAAGTTTCACATAATCTGATAGGCGCAGTGTGGTGCGGATAGCCGGGGCATATAGCAACACGCCCGCGATCCGCGGCTCTTGGCTGGACAGGTATAAAGAGAGCAGCCCGCCCATCGATTCGCCCGCCACAAATACTTGCTCGCAGGTTTCGAACAGCTTTGCGAGCATGGCCTGGCCTGCGCTCACCCATGCTTGCCAATCTACACGGTTCAGGTCTTGTATCTTTGTGCCATGCCCCGGCAGCAACGGCGCGGCGACGGTGTAGCCACGTGCGTGAAATTTTTTAGCTAACGGGCGAATTTCGGCAGTTGTGGCGGTGAAACCGTGTGAAAGAAAAACACCCACTGGCCCGGCCTGCCAAATGAAAGCATCTCCGGCAAAATGCGGGTTGTGTAAATTGGGATTATTTTCTGACCAGCCTGTGTTTTCAAATGCCATGATACAAAAACTCCATCATTCGGAAGGTACACAAAAAAATTATGCTTGGCTCATCTATCAAAAGTACGCAGAAATGTCGAGGCTCGTTACCCTGAGCGAACGCGAAGGGGCTAGCCAGCGCAGGGCGCTTTGCTGGATACTTCGGCTGCGCCTCAGTATGACATGTACACTTTTTGCTCATGATCCATGATGCTTAACCTTCATTAGCCTTTCAACCCGCTGGTGGCCGTGCTTTCAACAAAGAAACGCTGCCCAAAAATATAAATGATAACCGGCGGCAAAATTGCAATGGCCGCCCCGGCCAACACCAAATTAGGCGCATCGGCGGCCCGACCACCGAGCACGCTCACCGCCAGGGTTAGCACGCGGTTGGCCTCATTGCCGGTGTTAATTACAACCAGCGGCCAGAAGAAACTGTTCCATGCATATAGAAAGGTGAAGGTTGTAAGTGTTGCAATGGCCGGGGTGCTGGCCGGGATGAAGATGCGCCACAAAATTTGCAAACGAGAGGCGCCATCCAGAACGGCAGCTTCTTCAATTTCTTTGGGGATGGTGATAAAGAATTGACGCATTAGAAATGTGCCGTATGCGGTAAATATCCACGGGATGATTAGCGAGGCCAGGCGGTCTACCCAGTCGATCATAATCATGAGTTGATAAAGCGGGGTGATAACAACAACAAAGGGAACCATGATTGTGCCAAGATATACCAGAAAAATGCCATCACGCCCGGGGAATTTTAAGCGTGCAAAGGCGTATCCGCCCAGTATGGAGGTGGCTAACTGGCCTAGCACAACCAATATTGTTACCAGGGCTGTATTGGTTAGGGCGCGGTCCATGCCGTGCAGGCTGATAACTTCTTGATAATTCTCGGGGTGATAGGTTAGCTTTTCTACCGGCTCGCTCTGACGAACATTTTGCAATACGGTTTGGCTGAGGTCGTTCGGGTTGGCAAAACGCCCGAGGGCTGTTTTTCTCACCTGAATCATCGGGATGATTTCGCCGTCCACTGTTATGTCGTAGAGAATTTCTTCTTCGCCTTCGTAGATCACTGTTTCGGGGTTAGATTCGCCCCCGGTGGGTGTTACCAACGCCAATTCACGGAGGAAGGTCGTCTCCAGATCGTCGGGAGATGCAAATTCGGCCACTTTGACGGTTTTCTCAATGAGTACAAATTCTTCCCGCGATCCGTTGTGATCCACATAATATACCGGGAGCGGTTCTTCGAAGCCCTCCACGTTGATGGTGATTGCTTCACGGGGTAATAATTTGGGTGGAAACCGGTAGGTATCGCCCGCTTCTTTGAGGGAGGTGAACAGCATCACCAAAAAGGGGAAGAGCATTACAAATGCGAAGAAGGTTAGCAACGCATAGAGCAAGAGATTCCGCAAGAAAATTCCAAGTCTGTAGGCAGTCATCGAAAATCTCCTCTATATGGCATCATCGCTGGAGCGTTGACGCATGTATTGGAACAGTGTAAGACCGAAAATAAGTAAAAACAACACCCAGGCCAGCGCCGATGCGTATCCCTGCCTGAAGTTTTGAAAACCTTGGCGATACAGGTATAAAACGATGGTTGTGGTTGATGTGCCTGGCCCCCCCGGCGGCCTTGTGAAGACAAAAACCTGATCGAATATCTGCATGGCGTTGATCGTGGTTGTTGTGAGTACAAAAAAGGTTGTCGGAGCGAGTGTGGGCAGGGTTACGTTCCAAAATTGTTGCCAGGCGTTGGCGCCATCTACTGTGGCGGCTTCATACAAAACCCCGGGGATATTCTGCAACCCGGCCAAAAAAAGCACCGTATTAAAGCCCATCCACTGCCAGGCGGCCATAATTGCAACCGCCAGCAACGCCACCTTCGTATCCGATGTCCACCCAATTTGCGGGTCTGTCAGCAAAGGCGAACCGGCAAGCGAGTTTACAAACTCTACAAAACCCGAAATGAAGTAGTTTAAATACCCTACGGTCGAGTTATAGAGCCAGCGCCATATCATGGCGACGCCAACCACAGCCGCCACGCTGGGGATGAAGTAAATAGCCCGATACACTTTCATGCCTGGCAGCTTGCTGTTCAACACCGTTGCCAGCGCCAAAGCCGGAACAACGCTCAGGGGAACCGCAATAACAACAAATTTGATCGTGTTCGCCAACGCGAGCCAAAATAATTGGTCTACCGCGCCAATAACGTAGTGCTTCGAGAAAAACCGAAATCGGGTTAGCTCGTCGAAGACGGTAATATCAATAACTTCTTTTGCCAGTTGATCCGGCGCATCGAGGGGCGCAATCGTAAGGTTGAAGATCTCCTGATAATTTGCCAGCCCAATCCAGTTGGCATTGCCAAACGCATCGGAGTCTGTAAAACTGATATACAGCGAAAAAAGCAGCGGGCCAGCGAAGAAAAACAAAAAGCCAATAAAATTTGGCGATAAAAACAGATAGCCATCCAGCATGAGTTGGTCTTTGCTCGTGGTGTTCATCGCCACCCGCGTGGGTTCACGCCACATGAGCCAGGTTGTCAGACCAAAAATAATCGCACCCAGCAAGAGAATAACCGGAACCGGCGCGGAAAGTTTGGCGAGCAGAGCCAGCGCCCCGGGGATGATACCCACCCCAAGCAAAAACAAACCACCCCCAAGAATACCCACATATTTACCCGCCTGTTTAAATCGCCGGGCGGCCAATGGTTGCCGCTCTTCAAAACGGTCGCCAAACGCGCTAATTAGATACCCCACAAACGCCAGCCCCAAATAAGGCAATCCGTTGGCAAATGTTGCCCCCAACGCATCGATCCCCGCAAAAACACCCAGATAGTGCAACCCGCCAAAGAAACAGGCCAAAAACCCCAGGTAATTGATAACGAGAGAGACCACACGCCCCTGATGCTTTCTGCGCCGGATCCATGGAATGGCAATAACACTAAACACAGCGCTAACGCCTAATATGCCGCTATACACAGTTTTAAGCCACAAAGCAAGGTTCGGCTGGCCTTGCCAGAGCATCAGCACCCCGACTAAAGCGCCAACAGCAAAAATCCCATGCCAAATGAGCAGCACACGCAAGATCAAGGCTGTATTAGCATGCGTTTCAGCGGGATCAGAAAACGATGGAGTATGGTTGTTTACAGGAGTTGACATCATGCAAATATCCTCTGGCTTCGTGAAGGACAATTCTACCCAAAAGCAATCTGGTGGGGGCTTGCCCCCACCAGATTTTATAACCAATGCCTACGGAAATGCTTTGTTCGCTTCGTCGCAAACCGTTGCGCCAAATTCTTCAACGGTGGTCTCACCGGTGAGCAGGGATGAAACAGCCGTATCCATAACGGAGACGAAATCCGGCCATGAACCAGCCCACAGAGGACCCTCCGCGGTGGGCGAGTTGGCGAGGCCATCGAGGAAGGCCTGATTGTTCGCCGGGGGCGTGAAGGCCAGGAAAGCATCTAACGCTTCTTCGCTAACGCGGCTGGGGATATTTGCGCCAAGCTCGGCAACAACACCCTGAACTTCAGCCGTGGTGAGCGCCTGAACGAGTTCCCAGGCAGCTTCGGGGTGAGGCGTATTGGCATTCACAACATACGCGCCCCAGAAAAGCCAGTTGCCGGGATGCTCAGCAGGCCCGGCAGGCAGACCAACTACGTCCCATTCAAATTCAACCGTGCGAATGCCAGGGGTGGCCCAGCGGCCATTCTGGAACATGCCCAGGTTGCCAGAGCGGAAGGGGGGTTCGGGGTCTTCACCATAAGGCACAGCCGCGCCAGAGGCATACAGGTCTTGCGCAAACTGCAAACCTGCGAGCGCTTCGGGGGTGTCGAGGGCGCAAGCTGAACGGTCTTCACTGAAGAAACCACCGCCAGCAGCGTTCATCCACACACCGTAGGGTCCCCACCAGGCACTGCCGCCATAACCCTGAACATCGTCGCCCAAAGCCGAAACGGCTTCAGCCACTTCCATAAAGGCTTCCCAAGTCCATTCGCCATTCGCTTCCAACTCGCGGGGATCATCTACACCGGCTTCGGCCAGCAGATCGAGGTTGATGTAAAGCGCGAAAGTCGAAACATCACGGGGCAGGCCCCACAGGGCTTCGCCGGTGTTGCTGGTTTCGGGGTTAAAGGTGAGGTGGAACATAGGCCCAGGGTAAAAGGCTTCGTCAGAATAGCCTTCGGTGGCATCAGCCAGGGCGCGCATATCCAAAATCAGGCCGCGGGTGGCAAAATCGGCCACATCGGTGCCGGGGATCCAGAACACATCGGGGGCTGTGCCCGAGGCAAGTTCGGTTTTGAGCACATCCTGGTAGCTGGCGGTTTCAGAACCACCCGGCTCATATTCCAGGGTAATGCCTTCCAGCTCCAGGCTATCGCTAATGGACTGGTATACATCGGCTTCTTCCTGATTGTCGGGGCGGGTTCGCCAGCGCAAAACAATCTCTTCTTCTTGGGCTATCCCGGTGCCATAAGCGCTCAAAACAAGTGAGGCCACCAACAGCAGGGAGAGCAGCAGTAAAACACGTTTCTGGTTCATTTGTAAAATTTCTCCTGGTTTTAATTTGAGTTTTTAGGTTGATCGGTCTATTTCGTGTAAAAGTTTTTTGTTGCGCACCACCTCCTTCGTGGTAAACATAATGTGACCGGTAACACCATCGTTTAAAAAAATCAGGTTGATTCCCGAATCACCAACTCAACATCCAGACGTATGGGGTCGTAGATCGCATCTGGTTCTTTGAGCATTTCCAGTAAACGCAGCATCGCTTTTTGTCCAACCAGATATTTATCAAAACGGATAGAGCTTAACGATGGCTGCATCATTTCAGAAAATTTAATATCATCAAACCCCATGATGGCACATTCCTGGGGAATTTGCAGGCCCATATCATAGCAGCCGCGCAAAGCGCCAATTGCCATCAGGTCGTTATAGGCAAAAATTGCGGTAATTTCGGGAAAAGCGGTTAATAATTGCTGTGTGGCGCTATACCCCCCGGCAAGATTTGGCGGCGCCAAAACAATCCAATTTGGGTTGATGGTCATGCCGTGCGCGTGCAAAACATCGCGATACCCTTGCACACGCCGCACTTCATCGGGGTTATGGCCCTGATGCGTCAACATGCCAATATGGCTGTGCCCGCGGCTTATCAAATGCTCAACGGCCAATTTTGCCCCGGTATAAATATCCACATTCACCAGGCTGGCTTTAGGGTGATCGATTTCGCGATTGATGACAACCAGCGGCTTGTAGTTTTCGACAAAGGCCAGCAGTTCTTCATCGGTAGAACTGGCCGTTGAAAGGATAACCCCATCCACCTCCTGTGAGGCCATCAGGGTAAGAACATCTTGCTCGCCCCGGGGGTTGTCATCCGTATTACAGACAAAAACGTTGTATCCCTGCGCCAGAGCAGTATCTTGCACCCCGCGCGCAACCTCAAAGAAAAACGGATTGGTAATATCGGCAACAACCAGGCCGATCGTGTGGGTTTTTTGAGTAGCCAAACTTCGCGCCAGGCGGCTCGGCTGATAGTTAAGAGCGGTAATAGCCGTTTCTACGCGCTGGCGCGTTGCCGACGACACACGCTCACTGTTATTGATGACGCGCGAAACCGTCTGGTGTGAAACACCGGCCTGGGCAGCAACATCACGAATGGTTACACGAGAGCGGGGCATAAAAAACGCCTGTTATGCTAGGAATACAGAAAAAGAGTCTATGTTACCGGTCACGTGACCGGTAACATAGATAATACAAAATTATGACTTGCATGTCAACATGATTTTTGTCAGGCCCCAACAGCCTGAAAACCATATAGCGAGCACATACAGGAATCCCAAAACTGGCACTTCCACGAAGATCAAAATGGCAACATCACCATTGTGGGTGAAAATGGTGAACCGGGCGAAAGCCCAATAGATAGACAGGTCAATCTCAACCCCGGAGCCACGCTAACAGAACTGCCCTATTACAAGCCAGCTCAATCCGAAATAACGACAAATCCGCCCAAATCGTGCCCTGATTAAATCGTATTATACGAGGCTGGGCATGGTACATTGTCTCGAATATGCTGGCATCCCGCCCGGATGTGAAAGAGCAGTTGTCCAATCGGGGCGTGGAGGTAATGATCTTCCCGGCTGGTAAGGATGACTCTGACCTGCCGGTGCGGGACGTTGACGGTGCATTCGCCTTTACAGATGACGATGCAAGTCCTGTTGCCATTACTGGAGAAAATAATCTGTTGTGTGTTGGTGGGCAACAAAACTACCAGGGCCACTCCGTTCTGGTACACGAACTTGCTCATTCGATTCACCTGGTTGGTCTCAAAACTGTCGAACCCAACTTTGACAGCCAACTATCTGCGCTGTATAACCAATCAATTGCAGATGGTAAATGGCAAGGCAGTTATGCAGCAACCGATAAATACGAGTATTGGGCTGAGGGCGTTGGCTTTTACTTTGATGCCAGCCCGACAAATTACCGCAATCACTATGTGAACACCAGTGCCGAACTCCAGGAACACGACCCCGATCTCTACAACCTGATCTCCGATACCTTCCGCGGCCTGGAATGGTCGCCGGTGTGTCCGTAACGGAAAATGCTCTCTCGAAAGCCTCGCCCACAAAGCGGGGCTTTTTTGTTGCCTGCAAATACCTAGCTGTATGGTAAACCGCAATATCTACGCAATGTTCGGCAATAAAAAATACAAGGAAGTTGCAACGAATCACGATTGACATACTCTATCGCAATATATTAGAATTTTTGGCGTGGCGTCCCTCTGGACGGAAAATTTTTGCGGGTAGCTCGTCTTGTCACCTGGAGACATTGGGGCAAGATACCCGTAACGCTAATAAGCGGATCGATTCGGTTATTGGCGGCTTTTTCCGCTCCCAGATGGGGGCGCTTTTTGTTTAATTCAATTTAAGGCCAGATAATGACCGCAGAAGCTATTTTCAACCGTCTATACCCCGGAACACTGATTGCAGGAGCGCTCACGTTATTAGCGTTTCTAGCTGATCTGCCTGGACTGTGGGGGACTGTTCTTCAGGAGCTTGGGCGCGGGGTGGCGGCCATGGCGTTCAATGGCATTGCCGCATCTCTTGGCGTGCTGGTTACCGAGGAAATCTTTCTTTTTGAGAGCTTCGGGCGAACAGCATTGCGTCTGATCCTGCTTGTATTCCCACACATGGCGCTGGGCCTGCTCTGGCAGCGATACCGCTGGAAAGGTGGATTGGCAGCTTTGATTGAACATCTGGCCTGGAATCAATGGTTTTCTTCCCCATACTGGTTGATCCCCACAATCGGGATGGCTGCAATCTACCTGACACTGTTATTTCACAAGGAGTCTGTACCCGCATGAGAAAGTTCATTTACCCGCTAACCATTGTCCTGCTTGTGCTGCTCACCGCCTGCAATGTCGTTCCCGAAAGCATTGCGGGAAACGCGGTACTTGGCGAAAGCATCGCCACGGAAGAAGTGGCTGTGTCAGAACCCGGAAACCCCGCTGAGTTACCCACTTCTGAAACCGTCGCGGAAAGCGAAGCGGTTGAAGAAAGCGCTGACGCAGAAGAATCTGGTTCCGAACAACCCGAAGCCCAGGACACACCGGTGGCAATGACCAGCGTGAGTCGCGGCGTAAACACATCCATGCCGGTAATTACCGACATCAACCAGGGACTAATCTACGGCCCCGATCAACTGGTACTGGTCTTTGCGGAAGGCTTTCAGCCGGGCGAAACGGTATCGGTCAACGCCATGCACATCACCGAAGGGATTATCAAATCGATCTCAGCTACGGCAAACAACCACGGTCAGATCGTGCTGTATCACTACACACAATATCGCCCGGAGGACAAAGGGGCTTATCCCGCCGGGGAAATTACTTTCCGCTTGCGCACCAGCACAGGCACAACGAAAACCTACTCTTTCAACGTGGATTATGAACACACACCGGAGCAAACTGCTCCCGGATGTGGCTCATATCCGGTTCCCGTAACGATTGGCGATGCTTTCGCTATCTGGTGCGGGGGCTTTATCAAAGCAGATTACGAAGAAACGGATTGGATGACCACCTACTCAATCGCTCACGCTGGCTCAACGTTACTGACAGCTAATGCAAATGTCATGGCAGATGGGCTTGTAATGGATTGGCTGAACACTACCCCCGGCGATCCCGTGGGAATGTGGGACATCACGATCGGCGATCAGATATTTCAAATTCAAGTTGAGGAGTAACCATGAAATTCACCAATTACCGCCCCTGGCTCTTTGCACTGGCCCTTGCGCTGTTGATCGCTGCCGTTGCTATTCAAACAGACTATGTGCAAGCTCTGCAATCTCATAGCAATTTCGATGATAACTGCATGTGCG
>JACNJM010000196.1 GCA_014382605.1 Anaerolineae bacterium | reverse complement strand
TACAAGCCACCCACCTTAAGAAACCAAATTTTTTAAGAGTCGCGGGGAGCTATTGCTTCAATTCTAGGTAAATTTTGGAAAGAACTTTGAAAAAGACTTACGGCGCGGCGGAAGCCATATTAAAGCTGCTTTCCAACAATCACTTAAAAGAGCCGTATTTTAACTTGATGTATTTGTGATCTTCTTCTCCATGCTATAATTTGCCCCATGCGAACACCTGCCGGAAAAGAATGCCCCTACTTCTATGGCGATTACTACCGCGGCCGCAACCGCGAAGAATGCCGCCTGCTTGAAAATTGGCAATCCAAACTGTGCAACACTTGCCCGGTTCCTGGAATCCACCTCGCCAATGCTTGTCAGCACATGGTTCTTAATGCCACTGTTGTGCGTCCATTTTTTATTTTGCCTCCCGAAGTGCAAATCAGCGCCTACTGCAAGAAAACTGAACAAGCTGTCGCCGAACCCCAGATTGGCTGCGGCAAATGCCACTCGCTGCCCGAAATCTTCACCGGAGATTCCTTTGACCCCAACACTCACGCTTCTGATTGATCTCGACGACACCCTGCTGGAGAACAGCATGGACACGTTCATCCCGGCGTATCTCGGCAAATTGGGCCAATACATGGCCGGTCACTTTGATCCCCAGGAAATGCCGCCAGTAATGTTCGCCGCTACCGAGCGTATGTTCCAAAATCAACGCCCCGACCGCACCCTTGAAGAAACTTTTGACCCACATTTTTACAAACCCCTGGGGATGCAAAAGGCTCAGGTCAGCGGGCAACTTGACGAGTTCTACGCCAGCGAATTCCCCAAATTACAGAAACTAACCCGCTTTATCCCGGAGGCGGTTGAGTTCATTGAACAGGCCCTTGAGCGTGGGTATCGCATCGGAATAGCAACCAACCCCCTCTTCCCGCGCTCTGCCATCGTTCAGCGTCTGCGCTGGGCTGGCCTCGATCCGCAGCAATACCCCTTCGCGCTGATTCCTTCCTACGAAACTTTTCATTTTGCCAAACCCAACCCGGCTTATTTTGCTGAATTTTTGGGACGGATGGGCTGGCCCGAGGGGCCGATTGTGATGATCGGGAATGATCCCGACCACGATGTGCGCGGCGCAAACGGGCTGGGCGTGCCAGTTTTCTGGATCACAGAGGTGGGCGCTGAAATCCCCGCTGGTTTTCCTACCCCCACTGCCAGCGGCGCGCTGGGCGATATACTCCCCTGGATCGACAGCTTGCCCCCCGAACAACCCAAAGCCAATTACAAGACTCCCAACGCCATCATCGCTACCCTAAGGGGCTGCGCTGCAGCGTTGGCGGGCATGACTACAGAATTTCCACGCGAGTGGTGGGGAAAATGTCCTGATCCCGAAGAGTGGTGCCTGACTGCGCTTATTTGTCATTTACGAGATGTGGAACGCGAAATTAACCTGCCGCGCTTGCAGATGATCGCCCGCAGCGAGAATCCATTTATTCCCGGCGTGGATAGCGATATTTGGGCGGCAGAACGCGGCTATAAACAGCAAGACGGCGAGAAAGCCTTAGCAGATTTCCTCGCCGCCCGCATCAAAACTTTAGATTTATTAGGCGAGTTGGCTGCCAGCGATTGGCAGCTACCCGCTCGTCATGCAATTTTCGGCCCTACGCGTCTGGACGAGTTGGCCGGGTTTATGGCCCGCCACGATCGTCTGCATATTCGTCAGGTGCATAAAACCATTGAAACGATCACAAGATTGCATTCGTAAAATCGTTTTTATCCGCCGAACAGCCCGCCGAGACCCTTCATCAGGTCGCCAGCATCCAGGCCGCCTTCAAGAATATCATCCAGCCGACCGGCAATCGAATCGGGTAATTTTTCCTTGATATACTCCAGCACCACTGCAACAGCTTTCTCAGCCATCTCTTCCGAAATTCCGGTTTTCTCAACGACTAACTTCACTAATTCATCCATAATTTGCCTCCTTTGGCAGTACAGTATTAACGTGAATACCAACATTCTACCATTTTGATAACCGTTTTATCCGCCTGATGAATTATTGTAACAATCCCAAAACATGAAACCTGAACCCGATTTCGAAAATAAAATCGCCCTCATCACCGGCTCTGGCCGCGGCATTGGGCGCGCCATTGCCTTGCATTTTGCCCAACGCGGTGCGGATGTGGTTATCAACTTTTTTCGTAACCGCGCCCCTGCTGAAAAAACGGCTGCCGAAATTGAAGCCCTGGGCCGTCGCGCGCTGGTCGTCAAAGCCAATATCGGCGACATTGACGGTTTGAACCAACTCTTCGATGAAACTGAACGTACCTTCGGCGGGCTGGATATTTTTGTTCACAACGCGGCTTCGGGCTTCAACCGTCCGACGATGGAGCAGCGCCCCAAAGGCTGGGATTGGTCGATGAACATCAACGCCCGCCCGCTGTTGTTTGGCGCACAACGCGCTGCCCCACTGATGCAGGCCCGCGGCGGTGGGCATATTGTGGCGATTACCAGCCCTGGCTCGCAGCGCGTGTTACCTGATTACGTCAGCGTGGGGGCGAGCAAAGCTGCCCTCGAAGCCGTAATGCGGTATCTGGCGATTGAACTGGCCCCGCAGCAAATTGTGGTCAATGCTGTTTCACCTGGCGTAGTTCTCACCGAGGCCCTGCAGCACTTTGATGCCATTCGCAGCGATGATGATCTGCTTGAACGAGCCAGACAACTAACGCCTACCGGGCGTTTGGTTACACCGGAAGATGTGGCTGAGGTTGTGGCTTTTTTGTGTTCATCAAAAGCAGCAATGATTTGTGGTCAAATTATTGTAATCGATGGTGGCTATACGCAAATATTATCGGGGGCATTTTCCTGATTCCGGCCAAAAAAATTCAGGCCATCAATACCCCATTATTTCAGGAATACTAACTCAATTTAATTGCCATCCCCCACTATTCCCCAAGACTCGTCTAGAACAAAACTTCCAGCCCTGTGAGCATGTCGGCCGTGGTCGGTTGGCGTTTGTTTTCAGCCCTACAGCGTTTCTGAATAGACTTCATTATGGCTATGCGCATATTCTCAGCAATATAGGCATTCGCGGCGGGGAAGCCGTAAGCCAGCACGGCGCGCGAATCGTCGGGGTGCAGCCCACCATGTACGCCGTGGATGGGCGCACCAAAGTAAAATCCCTCGGCATAGTTGGAAATCAAGAGCAAATCGCCAGCCAGCGAGCCAGTCAGGTTATTCAGGCGATTGACAGGATCGAGATAGCGTCCTGATGTTGCAGAGAACCATTTTTCCATCGTGATTATTTCCCCATCCGGAGTTAGAGCTTGATAGGATGCCCGCCAGCCATTTTTCTCGACGTTGCGGATCAGCACCCCAGCGAGGGCGCCCTCCAATTCGGCAGCGTACTGCCCCGAGGCATGGGCCTGCCAAAAAGCGCGCCCCACCGGAAACACATCCCGCTCGAAATCGGGGACATCCGCCCAACGCCCGCGGCGATTTTGCAGGTAGACGTAGGCCACACCCCCATTGGCGGAAACCACGGCATCGCAATCGGGATCCTCGCCGGGGTAATCGTGAACGTCCAACCCCAGGGCATCGAAAAGATGTCCCATCTCGCGCTCAAAGGGAAACGCCAAACGCAGCGAATGTCGATCATCGGGGATAACTTCAATCTGGCCGTGGTCAGAGAAAATGGCGGTGAGCAGAGAGCGATCCGCGGGGATGGCATCCCAGAGTTCGCCAATCATCGGGTCGAGCGTGTTGGTCAGATAGCCGATTTGTGCCCCAGGGCCATGGTGATGCGATTCGTGGTCCAGACCGAGGAAGTGGATGGTGAGAATATTGGGAAGGCCGTTACGCCAAATTTCAGCCAGAGCATCATGTAAAATTTGACGGTCGTACTCCGCAGCACTGAGGCCAAAGAGATTACCGCCTTTAGTGAAGCGCGCCAATGCCAAGAGAGAAGGCTTGAGCCAGGTATCGGCTCCGGTAGCATACATATTCCCGGCTACCACGGAGCGCCAGCCGCGCTCAGCCACACGCTGGTAGAGCGTCGGGGCTTGCAGGCAGCGCGCCGCCAAACCATCGGTAAAGACGCGCACGGCATCATCGGCAGCGAGGGTATCGCCAACATCGAAAGCGTAGTGACGCGGCAGACCGTTGCTGTGCATGCCAAAGCGATCAAAGAATTGATTGCCAGGGATGCCGTGCTGCGCCGGATGGGCTCCGGTGAACAAGCTGGCCTGCGAGCAAAAGGTGATGCTCGGCGCAGGCGCAACAATTGGAATTTGCACACCACGGCTGAGGTCGCGGCCACCCAAGAGCCGGGCGATATTGGGGATCATTCCCTGGCCGAGGGCGATAGAAAAGACATCTTGGCGCAGGCCGTCAATATCAATCAAGATGAGATTTTGAAATTCCATAATTATTCCACCAGAATTGCCCGCGCGGGTGCGCCATCGCTGCCCCGAATTTTGAGCGGCAGGCAATAGAGGGTGTAATCGCCCGGCTCAATGGCAGAGAGATCGAGGCCTTCCACGGGGATCACGCCCGCGGCGAGCAGAATGCGGTGCGAGGGCACAGGGGAGCGAAATGGGGCTACGGAGAGATAATCCACCCCGACAAGTTTGATGCCGTGCGCCACAAGCCATTCGGCGGCATCTGCATCGGGGGCGGCAAAATCTTCCTGAAAGCGGTCATTCCCTGTAGCCCACCAATCCGAATTGCGCGTTTTAAGCAACAGGCGCGTTGTGCTGGCAGGGATGTCGGCGGCTTCGAGGTCGGCAACAGTGATGTCTACGCCAACATTGGGAAGATACACGACGCGCGCCGGGCCTGCAAGAATTTCCAGGGATAAAGATTCCACGGTTTTCGCATCCCCACCCAGGAAGTGGTAGGGCGCGTCCACATGCGTGCCGATATGCACCGTGGCGGAGAGGTGAGTCACATTGGCATCTTTGCCGTCTTCCATTTTACTGATGCGACGCAATTCAATTTTGGGATCGCCAGGCCAGGTGGGAAGTTCGGGTTTAATGGTTAGCGATATATCGTGGATGATCATATTCTTCTCTCTTGAAGGTTGAAATTTGGCAGGTTACAAGTTAGCAAAATCAGGGTGCAAAACTTTCAACTTGCATCCTGTAACGCGTTAACGCTTTAAGGTTGATGGTCACGCCCAGACCAGGGGTTTCCGGGACGGTGATGGTACTGTCGGAGTTGAGAGTAAAAATTTCGTTGGTGATGTCTTCGGAATAATAACGCTCAGTGGCAGAAATATCACCCGGTAACTTAAAATTGGGTAGCGACGCAATCGCCAGGTTGGAGGCTCGTCCGACTCCGGTTTCGAGCATCCCGCCGCACCACACCGGGATGTCTTGCTCCGCGCACAGGTTATGGATCAGCACGCCCTGACTGAGGCCGCCCACCCGCCCCGGTTTGATATTGACCACGCGACAAGCCTCCATTTCAAGGGCCTGGCGGGCATGGGAAGGTTTGGTGATACTTTCATCCAGGCAGAGCGGCGTGCGAAATTTGGGCTGCAAACGACTGTGATCCCAAATATCATCTTCGGCGAGGGGCTGCTCAATTAGCAATAAGTTGAGATCATCGAGAGGCAATAGCGCGTCGGCGGTTTCAAGGGTATATGCCGAATTGGCATCGACTTGCAAACGCAAATCGGGAAAGGCGCGGCGCACGGCCTGTGTATCGGCAATATCGCGGCCGGGCTTAATTTTTATTTTGACACGACGATAGCCCTGGGCGAGGTAACCCTCCACGGTGGCGACCAGCGCCGAGGACGAAGGCTGAATCCCCACCGAGACACCGACATCCACCCGCGGATGCTCGCCCCCCAGGAGTTGACGCAGCGATTTCCCCTGCGCGCGCGCCCACAAATCCCAGAGCGCCATCTCCACTCCGGCCTTCGCCATCTGGTGCCCCTTGACGTGCGCCACGCGGCGCTGAAAATCGGCGGCATCGCTGACATCCTGGCCCAACAAAGGCGGCAAAATAAATTCCTTAAGAATCAACCAGGACGTGCCGCTGGTTTCGTACGAATAGCCAGGATCGTAGTCGGCGGCGCACTCGCCCCAGCCAGTAAGCCCCTCGGCCTTGATTTCGATCAGGATGCAATCGCGGGTATCAATGCTCCCAAAGGAGGTCGCAAAGGGAGATTGCAAGGGCATGCGGACATAGTGGATGGTGATTTGTTCAAGTTTCATAGCGATTCCGTGGGCAAGTTATTAGCTGAAGATTGAAGGCTAAAGTGCAGTTTTTGAATATTTAGAAGGTGCTGTCACCATGACTGAGGACATAGAAACTACGCGGGCGTTCACCGGGTTCAAAGGCGAAGTCCGTGACGATATAGCCGCGGGCAAAACAGGTTTGAAATATCTGGCGGCTGTGAACGCGCCAGCTCAAGGCCAATTGGGGATTAACAGCGCGCATGGCCTGAAAATCGGCGGGGATTTCGACAAGCAGCAGCCCAGTTTCCGGGTTGGGGATTGAGACTATTTCTGTGGGCGGCGCGGGGAAAGCGGCGATCCATTCATGTACCGGATTGATCAATTTGGCTTCGGCAGACCGATACTGCGCAAGATTACGGCTACGGCGGCTCGTCTGGCTAAGGCGCTTCTCGACCCGCGGAGTATTCACCCACCAATCGACGCGGAATCGGTCGGAGGGCAAACCAGCGTTGAGACCGTCACGCATTTCGCCGTAATAATTCGGGATATTGGTATTGCAAACGGCCCCCAGTTTGGCGATATTTAGATTGGCATTGCGGCTGAGTAATGGATCATAGGTCCAACAAATGCGCTCGCCACCTTGCTGGCGCACAAATTGCCATTGAGCGCGTTTGAGGGCAAACCCCAAACCGCGGTTGCGATATTCGGGGTGGATGCCGGCCATGTGCGAAACGTGCATCAGCCGCGGGCCAGAAGATGTTTCTTCGATGCCGGGGAAACCAAACACAAACCCGATGAGTAGCTCGCCTTCGTAGGCGCCGATCACCACCCCCCCATGATCGACTGCCGCGCGCAGCATGTGTACTGGCACAACGGTGGTTTCGCTCCCCGGCCACACCAGTCGCTGTAATTCTTCCACTTGATATAAAGTTTCGGTTGTTTCGAGAACGCGCAAATCGGGCATATTTATTGCTTCCGGCGAAAAGCAGAACGGAATAACTCGCGCCGCCAGTTACGCTCGTTAAGATATCCCAATTGGTGTGACATCCGAGAAGGCATCAGGTTAAAGACGCGCGGAATCGTATCGAGTGAACAGGTGCGATTATACGCCAGATAATCGAGCCAGTAGATCGAAACCGGGGAATTCGGTAACATATATTCCACCATCACGGTGAGGGCGCGCATATAGGGCGGCGAGAAAGGCACAATTCTGCGCTGAATGCCCAACTGCGCCAATATTGTTTTTAGCACATCACTCAGGGTTAAAAATTCAGGACCGCCAAGCTCGTAGGTCTGATTGCGCGTCACGTTTTCGTCTAGCGCCCAGACCATACAGGTTACCAGGTCTTCTACCCAGATCGGCTGCATCAGGCTGGAGCCATCGCCCGGCAGGAGAAAGAAAAACGGTATCGCGGACAATAGCTGCGCCAGCCCGGTGGTAAAACCGTCATTGGGGCCAAAAACGATCCCTGTACGCATAATTGTGGCATCCAGGCCGCTGCGCCGAATATGTTCTTCAGCGATCGCTTTGGCCTTAAAAATCGGATACGCCGAGGCGCGGTCTGCGCCGAGATGACTGAGGTAAAAGAAACGATCTACGCCCGCATTGGCGGCGGCGCTCAACACCGTTAGCGTGCCGCGCACATCGACATCTAGCAGATCCGCTTCAACACCGCTGCGCTCCACCCCAGCCAGATGATAAATTGTATCCACCCCCACCAGCGCGGCGCGCAGGCTGCGTTCATCACTCAGCGCGGCGAGAGCTACCTCCACGGGTACACCTTTCGGCAACCGCGGGGAACTCTGCGATGGGCGAATTAGCGTGCGTACCTGATAACCCGCCTCCACCAAATGCCGAATGAGCGCCCGGCCAATAAAACCTGTACCACCAGTTACAAGAATCATAGGCCAGAGATTATAGCACGCATCACTGGCACAGCACTTGCAACAGAATACTTGAGTAGCTGGGCAGTTCCATTGTCATAGCTCACCTACCCAAGTATCCAACCAAAAAATTACCCAACGAACAAGCTACCAAAATTATGAACCGACTCGGCTTCCACTACTACCCCGACACATATCATTACAGCCAGCGCGATGTAGAAACCTGGCTACCGCGACTAAAAGAACTTGGCGCGGGCTGGCTGGTGCTGCAAACTCCATCAGAACGAGCCTTGCCCGAAAACTTCGTGCGCAGCTTGCTAGAGGCATCCATCGAGCCATTGCTGCATTTTCCGCTGGCGCTGGAGCAAACCTACAACGCGCAGGATTTCGAAATTCTCTTCAAAAGCTATGCCCGCTGGGGCGTGCGCTATGTGGCGCTCTTCGACCGTCCCAATCTGCGCCGCGCCTGGGGCGGTATCGCCTGGACGCAGACCGAATTGGTTGAACGTTTTATCGATCGCTATCTGCCACTGGCTGAGGCTTGTCTGGATGCCAACCTGACTCCGGTGTTCCCGCCCCTGGAACCCGGGGGCGATTATTGGGATACCTCATTTCTCAAAGCCGCGCTGGAAAGCCTGCAACGCCGCGGCAAAACTGGCTTACTTAACAAATTGGTGCTGGGCGCGTATGCCCGCGCGGGTGAGCATCCGCTCGATTGGGGCGCGGGCGGGCCTGAGCGTTGGCCCGGCGGGCTGCCCTATTACACCCCGCCCGACGAGCAAGATCAGCGCGGTTTTCGCATTTTCGACTGGTATTCAGCCGTGACGCGTTCGGTGCTGAATACCCCGCGGCCCATTTTTCTTTTTGGGATGGATGCCACCCTCGGAGAGGGTCAAAACGAAAAAAGGCTTGCCATCGCTCAATTGTTGAATAATGCACCCGTGGCGGGGATGGAAGCAATCCCGGAAACGGTGTTGGGAGGCGCGTTCTGGCTTTTGGCTGCCCCCGAAGGCCACGAAGCCCAACCCCAGGCCTGGTACCAACCTGACGGGACACGGCTCCCCATTGTAGATACCCTGGCACAAACGGTAAAAAACACCCCAAAAAACGCCTCACCAGCGCCCGGGGAGAATGCGAAGATCGCTCATTATTTATTGCTGCCCAGCTACGAGTGGGGCATCCCCGAAAAATATCTCGAATCCATCTGGCCCTATGTCAAAAAACATCAACCCACCGTCGGATTTTCCATCGATGAAGCCGCACAGGCGCACCGCATCACTGTAATCGGTACGGAGAGCGATTTTCCCGAAATAAAGTTGCGCGAGCTGCGCGCTCAAGGGAGTATTGTGGAGCGAATAGAAGCAGATGGTATGAATCTTGCTACGCTTGTAGGTAAATACATTTAGCGGATTCTTTGGAGCCAAGCATGAATGCGACAAATTCTCACACCCTACCCACCAAACCCACCCGAGTGATCCCGGCCGCGAGCGCCGCACCAGTGATAAAAGTGCTTGGCATGGGCGGCGGCGGCAGCAACGCCGTTGACCGAATGCTGGAACTCGGTCTGCGCGGGGTTGACTTTGTGGTTGCTAACACCGACCAACAAGCGCTGCTGCGCAGTGAAGCCCCGCATAAAATTCAGCTTGGCCCCAAACTCACCCGCGGCCTCGGCGCAGGCGGACAGCCATCCATCGGGCGCGAGGCTGCCATCGAAAGCCGCCATCAACTGGCCGAGGCGTTGCAGGGCTGCAATATGGTGTTCCTCACCGCGGGTATGGGCGGCGGCACTGGTACGGGTTCAATCGCGGTGGCGGCTGAAATTGCCAAAGCGCAAAAGATCGTCACCATTGCCGTGGTAACAACACCCTTCTCGTTCGAGATGGGCCGCCGTCAGCGCAATGCCATGCAAGGGCTGCAAGAGTTGCGCAAATCTGCCGACACGCTCATCACCATCCCCAACGACCGGTTGCTGTACGTGGCTCCCAAAGATCTACCCCTCGACACCGCTTTCCGCCTGGCAGACGATGTACTGCGTCAGGCCGTGCAAAGCATCACCGAGCTAATCACCGAACCCGGATTAATAAATGTCGATTTTGCGCACATCCGGCGCATGATGCAGTTGGGTGGCGGGGCGCTCATGGCTATCGGGCATGGCAGCGGCGAAAACAAAGCTATCAAAGCAGTCAAGCAGGCGCTTGAACACCCGCTGCTCGAAACGGTATCGCTGCAACGCGCTGCGGGCGTAATCGCCAACTTCACCGCCAGCGACGAACTCTCGCTCATGGAAGTCAGCGAAGCGCTAATTTACCTGCAAGAGCAATCCAACCCCGATACTGAAGTCATCTTCGGCACCACCCCCAAAGCGCATATGGAAGAGCGCGTTCAGGTCAACCTGGTGGTCACCGGCCTGGGGGCATCCACGCTCGAAGAAGTATTGCCCGGGTCCGAAAAAATTCACCAACATCCGCGCACATTCGAGCGGCTTCCCAGCAGCGAGAAAAAAGAAAAGCCAGTCTACCAGGTGCCCTCCATCACCACCACCGATCTGGATATTCCCGCTTTTTTGCGACGCCAGAGCCGCTATGCAGGTTAATCATGGATGAAAAAATCCGCCAGGCGCTACACAAAAAAATAGCCCAACGTTTCCCGGAAATTCTAGCGCTCAAACCGCTAGTAAGGCAGCAACCGAAGATTGAAGGGCAAACACAAACCCAGTATTTACTGATCTACAAAACCAGCGTCAAAACAGCCCAGGGCCATACCCTCCCCAGAATTATTCGAGTCGTTGCCAACGCCCAGGGAAAAATCGTCAAAATAACCACGTCCCGGTAGATAAGAAAGGTGATTTTTATGAGCATATTACAGCGAATGGAACTTAGTTTCTGGCAAATCGCCATTCCTCTGATTCGGGAATCAAAGCTGCTCCGTTTTATTCTGACGCATTTTTATGGCGTATCGCGAAAACAAATCATCATAAGTTTTATCGCCCCGACAGTCCTAACCGCAGCTCTCGGCCTGGCAGCCGGATATATCGGCGGTATGCTCATTCATTAAAGGTTTCCTATGAGATGCCAAACAATTATCTACATTATTCTTTGCGTCGTCTGCCTCAGCGGAATTTTCGTCACACCTGTGCAGGCGCAAGATGGCCTTCCCGGATCTCCGGCTTTCGGCTATGGCGTCTGCTTGCAGATTGGCGGCCACCAGATCGAAACCGCGGTTCAGATTGCCAGCAATTATGGCGTCGATTGGTTAACAATTGATTTCAATTGGGCCAAATACTGGCCGGATGCGAATAGCGATCCTCAGTGGGGTGAGCTAGACCGGGCGATGAATGCAATTGGCAATACTTCCATCGCGGCGATGGTGTCGATCTACAATGCGCCTGCCTGGGCGATGGAGGCCGCCGGGCCTAGCAGCGCCTGGACGAGCGAGCTCGTTCTGAGGCTGGCGCGGCGATACCCCCAACATTTACTCGCCTTCGAGATATTCCCTGGCGCGAATACAGTGCAAGGCTGGGGTACAACCCCCAACGCATCAGCATATGTTCAATTGCTACACAGTGTAGACAATGCCCTGCGCTCTGCGGGTCAGCGCCAGACCACATTGGCAACGGGGCTAAACCCCGTGGAAGGCGCTCAGCCTGCGCTCGGTTTTTTGCAATCACTCTACGATGCCGGTCTCGGCACGCAAATCCCCATTATCAGTTTGCGCATCCCCTCGGTAGTGTACCCGCCATCCACATCGCCCGATGAAGTCGCCGACTATACCTTGCGCTTTTACGAGCAAGTTCGTCAGGTCATGCTCGCCAATGGGCACCAGAACGGGCTGATTTGGATTACGCGTTTCGAATGGGGTGATGGACAATCGGCAGAAACCCAAAGCCAGGCAGAATGGCTGCAAAATGCCTATATCGCCATGCGGAAACAACTTTATATCGGTACTGCATCCTTCTACTGCCTCAACGATGCCAGCACAGCTACGAATTTGCTCAATACAGATGGTAGCCCCACCCTGACCTTGAATTCATTGGCCGAATTAATTGCCTCCGAAAACGGCTACCATACATCCAGCAGTTCAGATGGATAAATGCGAATGACAAGAATACTACGCACGCTATTTTTTTTCATCGTTTTTCTCGTTTCTTTGAGTCTGGGATTTCAGCTTAGTTCAGGCAACAGCTTTGCATTTGAAGCGCCCCAAAATGAGGCTCCGCCGACATCAGCCCCAGACCCAGCGACCACGGTTCCAACCTTCAAAGAGGAAAACCAACGCAATATTTTGGCGATTGGCGTCAACCGGGTAGAAGGCGCTGAAACCCAGCTCGAGGGCATCTGGCTTATCGTCTATTTTCACGATTCGCCGGAAGTCAACTTGATCGCACTATTCCCATCCATAGCAGAAGATAGCGCGACCTATAATGAGCAAATCGCGGGCAGCTTTTCAGTAACCCCAGAGGGCGCGCCCGGCGAGGCATTTTGGCAAGAGATGGAAGCACGCACCATTCTTTTCCATAATTATGTCATCTTCGATATGAATGCACTACAGGAAATCACTCAGCTTATGCAAATCGATGACGATTACACCGCCAATCCGCCGAACTGGCGTGAAACACCGATTGCGGCCCTGCGCAGACAGGCCCGGTTGCTCGAGCAGATGTGCGGCAGTTTTCAACGAGGCAATCCGGTTGATAAGATTGCCTCCATTTGGGGAAATCTTGACCCGCACGTCAACACCAACATCCTCCAATGGGAAATCGAGGCCGATTGGCATTTGCTCGTCGGCTACCGCACAGAAATGAAGTGTCTTTTCCCGAACCTGACGATAGAACCTTAGCAAATTCATCGCACGTCAGCGCAGGTTTAAGTCAGAAAAACAGGCAAGTTGCTGCATTCGGTCGCATCTTGCCTGTTTTTCTGCACTTTAATACGACTTTTTTACTCTAAATAGACCAAAAGACTTGCCTGATTGGAAGGTTATCAGTATAATGCAAAAAACATGCCATTCATCACTTATTAAATGACGTTTTCCAATATTTGCAAATTAAAGGCTTTCGCCGTGCTTGGTAAGAAAACATCGAAATGTGGGGAGATTAGGTCACGAAAGGCATCGTACTTCTCTTTTCAACCTTTTCCACTGCTGTAGTGAAAGAAATAGAATTCGGACTTACGCAAAACGATGATGAATATACCGAAAATAGGGGTGCGTAAGTCCTGAGAATTATTGTTGTTTTTAGCTGTCATGGCGTTTTGTGATTCCTAAGGAGGATTCATAGTTGAATATAAAATTGGTACTTGTTGAAGGGCCATCCCCGGGTGAGGAGTTTGAGCTAACGGGCGAAGAAATTACAATTGGGCGCGATCCGGCGAATAGTTGGCCGTTGGATTACAATGCCGTTTCCCGCAATCATGCCAAATTCACCAAGCGAGGGGTATCCTATGTGGTGGAAGACATGGGGAGCAGTAACGGAACATTCGTCAATGGCGAAAAAATTTCGGAACCCTATCTCTTAAATGGGGGTGAAGAAATCGGCTTTGGAAAATCTGTTAAAGCGCGCTATATAGCTATTGGCGCCACCACAATCGAAGAAATCGCAACAGTCCAACCTGTTGAGCCCTTGATGTCCACAAAGGTAGAAGTGCTGGATGGCTTAGGCCGGACCACAGTTGGGGAGGTTCTGCCACCGATGGATGTGCCACCCCAGTTGTCGGTAGCGATTGCTGGATCCATGCCGGATGTTTACACGCTTCATAAACCACGGCTGACCTTTGGGCGGGGCGAAGACAACGACATTGTGATTGCTTCCCCGGTTGTTTCGCGTAACCACGGATACCTTGAGAAAACCGCGCTCGGAGGCTACCAAATAGTAGCCTCGCCACAGGCCAGCAACACAGCCTATTTAGATGGGTACCCAATCACAGGGCCAAGCGCCCTGAAAAACGACGCCAATATCCGTATCGGGGGACAAATTCCCGGCGCGATGGTTTCGATGGTTTACATCTCCCCATCCGAAGCTGCCGCAGCGCTGACCACAGAGATCACCTTCGGCGACAAAACCATCATCCAGCTTGGGCGAGCAGCCGAAAATGATGTCATTTTGGGCGTTTCGCAAGTCTCTCAATTCCATGCCCAGATCGAAAAGGTCGGGCAGCGTCATAAGATCAAAGACCTGGACAGCACCAACGGCACCTTCGTAAATGATGTGCGCATCCAGGCTGAAACCTGGTTATCACGAAATGATACGGTCCGCATTGGCCCCTATCGCTTTGTGATGGGCGCTGAATCTCTGGCGCAATTTGATGATTCTGTCGATTTACGAGTTGAGATTCTGGGTCTGAATAAGTGGGTCAGCAACGATCTCAATATCTTGCAAGATATTTCGCTGGCATTCCAGCCGCGCGAGTTCGTTGTGGTTGTGGGGCAGAGTGGTGGCGGAAAATCCACCCTCGTGGACGCGATTGCCGGTTATCGCCCCGCCACACATGGGCAGGTCACCGTCAATGGTACCAATGTGTATGAGAATTTTGAGGCCATCCGCGACATCATTGGCTTTGTGCCACAAAAAGACATCATCCACATGGAATTAAGCGTCTTTGACGCTCTCGATTATACAGCCCAGTTGCGTATGCCGCCGGACACCACCAAGTCAGAACGCCACCAACGGGTTGAAGAAGTCATGCAAACGCTCGATATCGCCCACCGGCGCGATAACCAAATCATGAAGTTGAGCGGCGGGCAGCAAAAACGAGTTTCGATCGGGGTAGAGTTACTCACCAAACCCGGCTTATTTTTCCTGGATGAACCCTCTTCGGGGTTGGATCCGGGCACAGAAACAGCCCTGATGCACCTGATGCGTCAAATGGCGGATCAAGGACGCACGATTATTCTAATCACCCACGCGACCAAAAACGTCTTCCTCGCAGACAAGGTAGTATTTCTGGCGCGCGGTGGCTTTTTATCCTGGTTTGGCCCGCCGGACGAAGCTCTGGCATTTTTTGACCAATATCGATCAGAACGCGATCGCCGCGTCAGCGCGATGGAGTTCGATCAGATTTACGCAGTCCTGGAAGATACGAGCAAAGGCACGCCTGAAGAGTGGGCTGAACGCTATCGTCAACACCCTGCTTACCAAAAATATGTCATTGATGCCCTGGGCGACAAAGCCAGAGGCTTGCAACAAGGCGACGCGGTGGTTTCCGTCAGCGCACCGGCCAATATTGAAGCGCGCGCGCTTCCAGAAAAGCAAAAGAAAATCTCTGGCCTGCGGCAATTTATCATCCTTTCAAAACGGAACCTGCGCATTCTGGGGAAAGATCGCTTTAGTTTGGCCCTGATGTTGGCGGCTTCGCCGCTCATGGGGATGATGTCGGTGCTTCTGGCAGCCGTGTTGGGAAATAAACCCTTCGATTTCAACACAGGCAACATGAACAATATTGTCATCTCGTTGTTTTTGTTGACCATTTATGGCGTGATGATCGGGGGGCTTTCTCAAATGCGCGAGATTGTCAAAGAGGGCGAAATCTATAAACGCGAGCGGTTGGTAAATTTGAAGATTTTGCCATACGTGCTTTCGAAAGTTTGGGTGGCGGCTGCGTTGGCGCTTTACCAAACAGCCACATATATGATTATCCATTTCCTGGCCTACGATATGCCCGGCGGCATACTCGAATTTGGTTTGATGTACATATCATTAACCTTAGCAACCCTGGCGGGGATGATGTTAGGCTTATTCGCTTCAGCGCTCTCTCCAACCGCTAATGCCGCCCCTCTGATCGTGATCTTGTTGATGCTGCCGCAGATCGTTTTAGGTGGCGTGCTAGTGCCAATGCCCGATGCGGTCAGCGGGATTACTTCTACCCGTTGGGCCTTTCAAGGATTCCTGGGCGTTACAGGTGTAGGCTCAGATATTGCTGCCGACATTTGCCTGACCTTGCCGCCAGAGCAAATTACGGCCATGTCGGCTGAAGACAAGCTCGCCAATGGATGCAAATGCTTGGGCAGCAATGTCGTCCGGGAAGAATCGTGTAACTTCCCGGGCATTGGCAGCCTCTATCATCCAGCAATCGATGAAGCATTGCCGTCTGGCCCTGGTCCAGAACCCGTTCGCCCTGCCGACCCCGTTATTCCAGAGGCGCCAGAGCAGCCCGTGGACCAGTCGGACTCGGTAGCTGTAGCGGCCTATCTTGCCGAATTGCAAGAATATCAGACAGAAGTTGAACAAATCCAAGCCAATTCAAAGGCCGAATTTGCGGCCTATGAAGCAGAGATAGACGTTTATAAAGCGCAGGTTGTTGCTTTTCAGGAAGCTTCAATCACCCATCAGGCGAATGTTGTTTCGTCCATCCAACCGGCTGAGACCTTTATCAAAACCTATAACGAAAAATATGGCTGGGCGTTTGTCAATAAAGCAAATCCTGCAGAATATGGAATCTTTCTTTTGAAGACCTGGATGGCTCAACTTGTAATTAGCGGGATCCTGTTCGTCGGGATTGTCTTGCTACAAAAACGTAAGGATGTGAACTAGATGAAACTGCGATCACTTTCCATTGCGAGCGCGATCCTGGCTCTGGGGTTGGTTTCCTGTGGGGGCGAGGCCAGCGCCCCAGAAATGACCGCTCAGGCGCTTGGGCAATCTATCTCGTTGACTGCGACTGCCGGAGCGAGTGGCGGCTTCGATGCCCAGGCTGATCTGCAAACAGCGGTCGCCCAAGCAACCGAGCAAGCCGCCGCCGCAATAGCCACACAGGCTGCCCTGGCAGGCCTCGACGCCGAAGCTGCCGCCGCAACGGCGACGGCTGAAGCGCCGATTCGGGCTGAGCTCCCCCTTTACGGGATTGACCCCGCCAACGGGCATATTGCCTGGGTGCATCCTCCAGCCACGCTTTCCGTGACGGGATATATGCAACACGATTATATTAACGATTTTATTGGCACCGTAGCGCAGAACTTCGTCATCTCAACGGATATAACCTGGGATACAACAACCGGGCTGGCGGGCTGCGGCCTGGCCTTGCGTTCGAATGGCAATCAGGATGCGTTAAACCAATATTTGGTGATAGCCACCCGCGGGGCGAATGGGCATGTTATTTTCAATTCCATGCTGGACGGCAAACTGCGTAACGCGATTGACTTTTATGCCTATGGTCTTGACCCCAACTTCGATTCTCACAATGGCACGACCAATCGTCTGACGGTTGTCGGGCGCGGCAATACCTTCACGATTTTCACCAATGGCGTTCAGATTGGTCAAGTCGTTGCTGGGGATCAGCCCGTACTCGTTTTACCAGTTGCCCCAGCCCAACCTCCGGCAAATGCGTCGGCAGAACAACAAGCCAAATTCGATCAAGAATTATCCACCCATGAAGCGCTAGTCGCCAGTATCCAGGGCAATTTCAAGCCGAATCTGGCCGTTATCCAATCGGAAACACCCTACTTTGAACGCGGCTTTGTGGCAATGGTCGCCTTGAACGAATCAGGGACCACCAATTGCCAATTCAATAATGCCTGGTTGTGGATTGTTGATAAATAACTCAACAGATGATTCCAACCTTATCGTGTTCGAGACTGGGCAGCCACTCAAAATGTCAATATTTACCAGAGATAGCAATATGAAATTATTGGAGGTATTTTATGTCTGAACCCTCATGGATAGGCCGCAAACTCAGCGACCGATACGAAATTGAGGATTTACTTGGCGCAGGAGGTATGTCTTCTGTTTTTCGAGCCAATGATCCTAACTTGCGGCGAGCCGTTGCAATCAAACTGATCCATCCTCATTTGTCCTCAGACCCACAATTTGTCAGCCGGTTCGAGGAAGAAGCGGTTTCGGTTGCACAATTGCGCCATCCGAATATCATCCAGGTACACGACTTCGCCAACGACGGCGATACTTATTATATGGTCCTGGAATTCGTGCCGGGCGAAACCCTGGAAGATCGCATGAAACGCCTGAATGAAGATGGCCGCCGCTTTTCAACCCGTGATGCTGTCGAAATCGTTGCCAATATTTGTGATGCTTTGGAATACGCCCATAAGCGCGGCATGATCCACCGGGACATCAAACCGGCGAATATCATGCTCAATCTTCAGGGGCAATCCATTTTGATGGATTTCGGCATCGCCAAGATCGTCGGCGGGAAACAACACACCGCCACGGGCGCAGTCGTCGGAACAGCCTTCTATATGGCCCCAGAGATCATTCGGGGAGAAATGGCCGATCAACGGGTGGATATTTATTCCCTGGGTGTGACTTTGTTTGAAACCTTAACAGGCAAACGTCCCTTTGAGGCCAATTCAGCCATGACCATCTTAATGATGCACCTGAATGACCCTGTACCCAATGCCCACGAGATCAACCCCGATGTTCCGCCTGCGATCGTTGCCGCGGTGGTCAAGGCCATGGCAAAAGATAAAGACGAGCGCTATCAGACAGCCGCCGAATTTGCTGCGGCGTTACGCGCAGCAAACCTTAGCCAAGCTGCTGGCGCCGAACCCGGTGAAAATATTGCCCAGGCCGACTTATCGGGAACCATAATCGAAGAAGCACCACTTGCAGAAGTCGCAACGATGGGCGGAACCATGATCGAAGATGCCCTTCCTGCAAAAGCTTTAGATACCGCCGGAACAATGATTGAGAGCGCTCCCCCAGCAGAAATGCTAAAGACGGCGGGAACCATGGTCGAAGCGGCTCCAGCAAGTATTTCCAATGCCGCGAAATCCAACCCGCCGCCACCCCAAAAACCGCCTGTAACGAAACCAAAACCAGCGACAGGTGGTTTCCCCATCAAATGGATTGGAATCGGCGCAGTCGGCATTATCCTGATCGGGGCGCTGGCTTTCTTTGGATTTGGTGGCTTAAGTGCCCCAGAGCCAACCCCCACTATGGAGCCTACCGCTACGATTGAACCCACCGCTACAACAGAACCAACCGCAACTTTGACTCCTGAACCCACCGCAACCCAGGAACCAACGGCCACCCCTGAGCCAACGGAAATCCCCACAGCAACAATGCCCCCCGGGCCTCAAGTGCGGATCAATTCCATAATGCTGGACGGTAGTACCTACGTAGTTGAGTATGAAACTTTTGAGTATACGGAGATTTTGCCGGGAATGCACGTCCATTTCTATTTTAACAATTTCACCCAGGAGCAAGTCGGAGCTGGTGGTGGTGGGAGCTGGTTCCTGTACGGTGGCCCGCGCCCCTTCCGTGGTTTTACCACGAACAATCGACCCGCAAGCGCTACCCAAATGTGTGCGATTGTCGCGAATCCAAATCACACTATCATTTTGGATACCGGAAATTGTGTTGATCTCCCGTAGCTGCGCAAACATCTTCCCGAAGGAGAAAAAATATCAGTTATGAAAAACAAATTTATTATGGGAATCATGGCGCTAGTTTTCGCCACGCTTGCCTGTGGGATACCCACTACTACCGCGACACCAGATGGGCCAAATCTTGAGGCAACTCAGTTAGCAGCCACAATCGTTGCATTACAAAGCGCGCCAACCACTACCCCAACGATTGAACAAGCCCCGGCAAACACACAGGTTCCGGAAGCAACCACGGCTCCAACAGTTCCTGGAAAACCGATGTTATCCGTTAGCGTAAATACCAACTGCCGCTCTGGCCCTGGTCTCAAATACCCGATCACTGGCTCGATTGTAACCAATGGTTCCTTTGAAGTGGTTGCGCGCCCTGCCAGTTCGGACCCCTATGTGATCATCAAAAATCCCGGTGGCGGTGCAGATTGTTGGGCGTGGCTTGAACATGCCACCATCACCGGTGATATCAGCACCCTGCCAACTGTCGCAGTGCCAACTATCCCGCTTGGGTCAATCAGTGGATTTGTTTGGGTAGAAGATTGTGACGATTTAAATCCCACAACTACTGGCTGTACGAACCCAGGTTCTGGCGTGCCAGAAGGCGATGGAGTTTTCAACAGCGAATTTTTGCTCTCCGGCATCGTGGTGGAATTATTTTCCGAAAAATGTCCTCCAACAACGTCAAAAGCTACACAAACTACAAACTCGAGTGGCGCCTACAAATTTGATGGACTGGAAGCGGGCTCATATTGTGTTGTAGTCGAAACGTTCAACCACGGCAATGATTCTGTGTTGATACAAGCCCTTGGAGGCACCTTCACCTTTCCGAACCGTAACAACACCGTCCAAACCCACCAGGTGGATCTCCAGCCCGGCAAAAACGTGAATGGATTCAACTTTGGCTGGGATGATTTCGAACAATAGACAAATGGAAAATCGGCAACCCAATAACCCCCTGCATGGGATTACCCTAGAAATGATGTTGAAACAATTGGTTGAACAAATCGGCTGGGAGAAGTTGGGAATTCGCATCCCAATAAAATGCTTTACTCATGATCCCAGTATCAAATCCAGTTTGAAATTTTTGCGCCGAACGCCCTGGGCAAGAAAAAAAGTTGAAGAACTATACCTGAAATCAATTTCTAATTTCTGAGTTCAGAAATGATACAGAACGCTATAACGAAGAAAAGCCCCTATATAATAGGGGCTTTTCTTGTGGGCGGAACAGGACTCGAACCTGCGACCTCTTCCGTGTAAAGGAAGCGCTCTAACCAACTGAGCTAACCGCCCGAAACAGTGAAGATTATACCTAAAAGGGCAGATTATTACAATAATTTCCACACGCCACAAGAATTACCCTCCGAACGCATCCTGTGATAAACTCTACACATATTCAAAGTTATCCTACGAGAGATTTATCTATGCGAATTATTCGATATCAAGCCAAAAACAACCTCACCGGCTACGGCTGGGTTCTCGACGATAAAATTGGCTCCATTGACGGAGATATTTTTAGTGAGTTTCAGCGCAGCGAAGCCCGTATTCCACTCGCTGATGTGCGCATCTTACCCCCCGTGCAACCCAGCAAAATTATCTGCGTAGGCCGAAATTATGCCGCCCATGCCGCAGAGCATAAGGCAGAAGTGCCCGAAGTTCCGTTAATTTTCCTGAAGCCGCCGTCCTCCATCATCGCGGCAGGAGATACAATTTTCTTGCCCCCTCAATCGCAGCGGGTTGAGCACGAAGCCGAACTGGCTGTCGTGATTGGGCGCCAGGGCCGCCGCATCACCCCCGACCAGGCGCACAAATATATCTTCGGTTACACCATCGCCAATGACATCACCGCGCGTGATCTCCAGTTTAGCGACGGACAATGGACGCGGGGCAAAAGCTTTGACACTTTTTGCCCCATCGGCCCCTGGATTGCAACTGATTTTGACCCATCAGATGCCTTGATCACCTGCCATGTCAACGATGAAATGCGCCAGATGGCATCCACGCGGGATATGGTTTTTACCGTGCGTCAACTGATTGCCTTTGCATCCTCTGTAATGACTCTCGAACCCGGCGATTTACTGCTCACCGGAACCCCCGCAGGTGTCAGTCCGCTGGCATCTGGCAACCGCGTAAAAGTAACCATCGAAGGGATTGGAACGCTTGAAAATCCCGTCACTGCTGAATAGAGCAAATATAATCACTTGCTATGTCTCCTGAACTGGATATCCGCACCGCCGTATTGACGGCTGTTGGCCTGTCACTCTTTTTTGCTGTTCTCGCGCTATTCGGCGGAATCAACTCGATAGTCAAAGGCCGTCACATCCCCTACTTCCGTATGCGCCACGAAAGAATAGTCAAGGGCTGGCGGCAGCTACTGCTCTTTGCTATGTTGCTTGCCCTGGCCTGGGTGCTGAATGCTTATGCCGAACCTGCAGCCTACAGTTTCTTTCCCCCATCCATAACCCCTACGCTGACCTCCACCATCACGCTCACCCCAACGATTTCACAAACCCCAACCATTTCGCTCACACCAAGCATCACGTACACCCCCGAGGTCTCCAACACCCCCACTCTCACTCTTACACCACACATCCCCCTGGCGATTGAAGCCCAATTCGAGGGCGAACTCACCCCGCCCGCAGATGTCATCTTTAGCAAATTGCAGTTCACCAATCAGGGCGTCGATTCACTCTATCGCCCCATCCAGCCTGCAGAAGTTTTTCCCAATCCGGTTGGGCAGATGTTTGCCTATTTCACCTATGACGGCATGGCAGAGGGCACCCAGTGGACCGCGCTTTGGTATCGCGATGGAGAGCTGATCCACTTTGAAACCAGCCCCTGGCAATGGGGAACGGGGGGCGCCGGCTTCTCGGAATGGACACCCAACGCCGATGACTGGCTGCCCGGCGAATATCAGGTGCAAATGTTCGCTGGTCTCGACTGGATTGTCGTTGGCGCTTTCATCGTCGAGGGGCAACTGCCGACCCTGACCGCTATCCCCTCATCGACGGCGTCCGAGACATGTACGAATACGCTCACATTTACGGCGACGTTGGCTCCATCGAGCACACCCACCC
>JACNJM010000203.1 GCA_014382605.1 Anaerolineae bacterium | reverse complement strand
CCGTCCGTAGTAAGTGCCATCATCGGCCATTGGCTCTTCGGCGGCGGGTTCCTCCGCAGCCGGCTCTTCGGCGGCAGGTTCTTCCACCGGCGCCGGTTGGCAAGCTGTCAGCAAGGTGGGAACCACCAGGACGATCAGCACCAGAATATAAATCAGTTTTTTAGACATTTGTCTTCTCTCCTTTGAAAATTAAAGACACTAAGCGTGAATAGAGTTTGGTACCTATCGAATGTTTTGGATTTTAACATCACCTCCTTTCAAGGTGTTGGAATATCTATTTGATATGTGGATGAAATACTGCATTGAATGCAGCGGGCTTTTCAATAAAGGGCACATGACCGGCATCGTCGATGACGATCTCATTATAGCTGCCGCCCGCTGAGGCGTAGGATTCGAGAACTGTGCGGGTTTGCGCCAACATGGGCTGCGGTGGATAGGCTTCTTCCCCGGGCCATCCGGGTAGCAATCCGGCGCGTCCTAGAAAGCCCGGATCGGAGGCGGCTGTATCGGATACAACCAGATCGTGGCTGCCGCGCACCCACAAGATGGGGGGCTTGGGATTGCACTCGATGATGTTCGCAATCTCACCGACGTACTTGGGTGAAGTGGCATTGGTGGCTCCCCATACTCCAGGGGCCATGTGCGGCCAGTTGGGCGATTGCACCGCGTCGCCAGGTACGTCTTGTTCGCCGATATGGGTCGACAGCATCGATTGGACGAGTTCATCTTCGCGCGGAGCGATGAAGGGCGGTTTGACGAGCAGCGTGCGCAGTGCCGCGCGTGGCGAGAAAGGACTCTCGGTGGACATATCCCCTTCGAGAATACGCCGTACCAACTCTGGGTTGGTCAGCCCGCCGCCGGAGCCTGCATAATCAGGCGTGGTTGGGGTTCCTGCGGCATCGCGCGTGGCGCCAAATCCGTAGGGCGATCCCGGGTCGGCCAGTGTCACACTCAGCAGACGCGCCGAATCTTGCATCAACATACGCCAGATGACCATCCCGCCGAGTGAGTTGCCCACGACGTGAACTTGCGCATAGCCAAGATGGTCGAGCAGCGCAAAGGCATCTTCGGCGAGGTCATTCATGCCGTGCGTGGCGTTAATTTTTATGGCGGGGTCAGCATTGCCAAAGCCGCGCTGATCGGGCGCAATGCCGCGATAACCCGCGGGCAGGGCGAGCAGGGTTTCTTCCCACCAGGTGGCCGATGAGACGTTACCGTGCAGAAATAGTACAGGTATGCCCTCCTCAGGGCCGCTGAAAAGCACCCGCGTGCGGATGCGTTCGCTGGTGATCGTTTTTGCAGTAATCCCATCCATGATCGGAATTTCCATGTGTTACCTCATTTATGCGCCAAGATATTTTTGGCGTAATTTCGCTTTTTCAACTTTGCCGTAGGCGCTGTAGGGCAAGCTTTCAGCAAAAATAACTTCTTTTGGAATTTTATAACGTGCCAATTTTCCGTCGCAAAATGCTTTGAGCGTGGTTTCATCGGTGATTTGGCCGCTTTCCAGCACAACGATCATCAAGCCCACTTCGCCCCATTTCTTATGGGGTTTGCCGATCAGGGCTGCATCTTGCACGGCAGGGTGCTCGCGATAAACGGCCTCGACCTCCGCGGCGTAGATATTTTCGCCGCCGCTTTTGATCATATCTTTATAACGTCCATCAATGTAGAAGAAACCATCGGCGTCTTTATGCACCATATCACCGGTATGGAACCAACCATCCACAATCGTTTCGGCGGTGGCTTCACGTTTGCGCCAGTAGCCGGAGCAAACGTGCGGTCCGGTAATCAGTAGTTCGCCCGCTTCGCCGATTGGTGCATCCTGACCGGTTTCGGGGTTCACAACCCGCATCTGGCTGTGGAAAATTGGCTTGCCCACCGATCCGCTTTTGGGTTCTGAATCTTCATCGGTCATGCTGAAGCAGTTCGGTCCGACTTCCGTTAGTCCATACCCCTGACGGAAAATAATTTGCTTGCGCTCGCGCCAGGTCTGCATCAACTGGGGCGGGCAGGTTGCGCCGCCGCTGATGAAGAAATGCACTTTGCTGAAATCGGCCTGCTCAAAATAATCGGAATCCATCCACATCTGGAAGAGCGTTGGCACGCCGAGAATGACAGTGCAGCCTTCATCCAAAATCCAGCGCATCGATTCTTCGGGGTCGAATTCGCGAGCCAATACAATCCGCCCACCGATGTAGAGAATGGGCGTCAGAAAAGCAAATAGACCTCCGGCGTGGAACAAGGGGGTGTAGACGGGGGAGACATCATGCTCGGTGATGCCCCAACTGACCACAGTGTTGATGCAATTGTAGAGAATTTGTCGGTGGGGGATGATGGCCCCTTTGGGGTTGCCGGTTGTGCCCGATGTATAGAGGATGCAATAGGGGGATTCTAAATCCAGAGTGGATGGGCGTTCTGGCTCGGCGCTGGCTGCCGCGGTGAGGCCGCTCTCATATTCGGTGGCGTCCTTAATCGCCGCGCCGCGCAAGGATACCACGTGTTCAACCCGTGTTTTGCCGCGCAGAGCTTTGAGTGTAGGCACAAATTCGGGTTCAACGATCAGCACCCGGGGTTCGAGATCGGTGACCATATAGGTGATTTCATGTGCGGTCAGACGCCAGTTAAACGGCGCAAATATGGCGCCGATCTTCGGCAATCCATAAAATAGATCGATATAAGTAATGCTGTTTTTCGCCAGGATCGACACCCGGTCGCCAGCCTGAACGCCCAATTGGTTTTGCATGAAATTTGCCAACCGGTTGGCGCGCTGGTTGAGTTGTGCATAGGTATATCGCTGCCCGGTTTCGAGTTCAACCAGGGCTATGCGATCGGGAGTGAGTTCGGCTCGCTTGCTTAGTAGATCAGCAGCATGCATACAGGTTCTCCAGAAACACTTGCTCCGTTTTGTTACTAATTAGATAAACATGCCCCACAATAACGCCTATTCTAGCATGCTTTAGTTGCTCTGGGGTTACAAATGGATATTTTCACCAAGTGCGATGCACTTCTAAAAGTACATCACACCTTACGCTAAGCCTGTTTAGCAAGAAACCCCAATACAATTGAATTGAATTCCTCGGGGCGTTCCCAGCACGAGGCATGACCGGCGCCTTCGATGATATGCAGCTCGGCATGGTGAATTTCGCGTTGGAGGATGTGAGCATAGGCAACGCCTTTAATCAAATCGGCGCTGCCAACGATGATACAGGTTGGTGCTTGAATTTTGTGCAAGCGGGCGGTGAAATTGACCTCAAAAAACGCCTCACACAGGGCGATCACGGCGGGAAAATCGAGCAAAGGATAGCGCTGCTTGGCATCTTCGAGAATTGCTGCATTGGTCGCAATCCAGGCCGGGGAGAAGTTCCAGGGCACGCTGGCATGAAAGAAGCCCAGCGCGTCATTGGCTTTGAGCGCATCGACCCAACTCTCGATGACCAGGCGCAATTCCAGACCAACCTCGCTAACCGTATCCATCAGGATCAGGCTGCGCGTCTTCTCTGGATATTTCAACGCAAAGGCCTGTGCCACTTCGCCGCCGTAGGAAATGCCTGCAATATGCGCATTATCAATATCCAGGCCTTTCAGCAGGGCGGCCAGATCATCGGCGTGCTGTACCATGCTGTAGGGTGGAGACGGGTGGTCAGATTGGCCTTGTCCGCGACAATCATATTGCAGCACGCGGTAGTGTTTGGAGAATGCCTTGGTTTGGAAAGCCCAACTAGATGCCGCGTTCATGATGATGCCATTATTGAGCACCAACACAGGTGCATTGTCCGCACCATGAAATTCGTAGTATATGGAACAATTATTGACCGTCAGCTTGGGCATAGATACCTCTGAACGCCAGGATGCGTATAGTCAATTAACAACATGCTTCTTCAGCCAACTATTCGATCACTTCAAAAGCCAAAAATGCTCCTGCTTCACGCTGGAGAAACTCAGCTTGCACAGCGCTGCCAATTTGAATCAACTCTGGTTGCGAAACATCAACCCCGGTGATTTGCGCACTGATTTTCAGGCCATTTTCGAGTTCGACAATCCCGGAGCAGTAGGGGTTATCGCGCCCGTAACCGGCTTCAATCATGGCCGTGGGGGCAATATGCACCACTGTGAAGGCAGCTAATTTTCCGTGTGTGGGCATTTCACGCCATTCCATCTGTGCGCCAAAACATTGCGGACACATCGGACGCGGCGGCAAATAACTGGCATTGCAAGCAGGGCAGTGGGAAGCCATTAACTTGCCATCGGCAAGCTGTTGCTGATAGGTTGTTTGGGTAATCGTATGACTCGACATAAATTTCTCCTGATGCAAAGTTATCTTCGTTCGTAAATATGCACCACACAGGTTTGACCGGTGCCGCCGACGTTGTGCGTCAGCCCCAGGCGTGGATTACCCGCCACTTGTCGCTCGCCAGCAACGCCGCGCAGTTGTTTCCAGATTTCAACGGCCTGTCCTGCTCCTGAAGCTCCTACCGGATGGCCTTTGGATTTCAAGCCGCCGGATGTGTTAATGGGTCTCGAGCCAGAGCGGGCGGTTTCGCCATTCTCGGCGGCTTTATAGCCCTACCCCGGGGCAAAGAACCCTAAATCTTCGGTGGCGATGATTTCGGCAATTGTGAAGCAATCATGCGCTTCGGCTCCCTGAATATCGGCGGGGGTAACGCCCGCCATTTCGTAGGCTTCTTGTCCGGCTAACCTCGCAGCCTTGATGGAAGTCAGCACTTCGCGATCGTGCAGCGCCACATCGCTGGCCTGCCCCGAGCCGATGATATACAACGGAGTGTCGGTGAATTGTGTGGCAATTTCTTCACTGACCAGCAATAGAGCGGCGGCGCCATCCGAGATTGGCGAGCAGTCAAACAGGCGCATCGGCCAGGCGATGATCGGGTTGGCGCGGTTATCTTGCAGGAATTCCACTTCGTCAGCCCAATCAGGAACCGGGTAGCCTTTGGCTTCAGCCTTGGCGATTTTCCCATCCATGATTTTGCGGATGGTCGCACCGAATTGGGCCTTTTCGTTCAACGTGCCGTTATTGTGATTCTTGATCCCCACGTGCATAAAGCTCTCTGGTGTTGCACCGTATTGGTGCATGTAGGCGGTTCCCATCGCCGCATAAAAACCGGGGAAAGTGAACCCCGCCGGGATTTCGTAGAGCATATCGCTGGCAGTAGCCAGCGTATCGGTGACTTCAGCGGTGGGCAAATCGCTCATTTTTTCGATACCGCCGACGAGCACAATATCATACAGCCCCGAGGCTATGGCAATGATGCCCTGGCGCAGTGCAACACCGCTGCTGGCACAGGCATCTTCAATCCGGGTAGCCGGGCGTGGGGCCAACCCCGTCCAGTCGGCCATAATGGGTGCGGTGTGCCCCTGATGCTCGAACAGGTCGCTGCTGTAATTGCCAATATACAGTGCCTCGATGTCTTTAGGGTCAATGCCCTTGTCGATTGTGGTGAGCATTTCCTGAAAGGCTTCCACAAATAAGTCGCGCGTTGCCAGACCGGGGAAAGCGCCAAATTTGCTCATCCCCGCGCCAACCAGAGCCACACCGCGGCTGAGTTTCTTTTTGCTCATGAGACTAATCTCCTTATCGTTATCCAATGAATTCTTCGCGTAATTCGCGCTTCAAAATCTTGCCCATACCCGAAAGCGGCAGCGCTTCCATAATTGTCACGCGCTTGGGAACTTTATAGCGTGCCAAATGCGCGCGCATGTGTTCCATCAAAATCTCTTCCGAAGCGTTCGCATCCGGTTTGAGCACTACACAGGCCAGACCAACCTCGCCCCATTTTTCATCGGGCAGGCCAACTACCGCGCACATATGTACCGCCGAATGTTTATAGAGCACATTTTCGATTTCCACGGGATAGACATTCTCGCCGCCGGAGATGAACATATCCTTTTTGCGGTCGCGGACGTAGAAATACCACTCGTCATCATATTCGACAATATCCCCGGTGTGAAACCAGCCATCATCATCGAGCGCGGCGGACGAGGCCTCGGGGTTGTTCCAATACCCGGAGAATCCAGAAGGCCCGCGCAGTATCAACTCACCGGGCTGATTTGGCCCCAGGGGTTTATTGTGCTCATCGACGATGCGCACATCCACAAAGTAGTTGGGTCGGCCAATGCTGCCCGCTTTGCGGATAGCATCCTCCGGGGGCAGGGCAAACAACCCTGGGCCAAATTCCGTCATACCAAAGCCCTGCTTGAAGCGAATACCTTTCTCGCGGGTATATTGCTCCACTAAGGGTACAGGCAGCGGCGCGCCGCCACTGGTACAAAATCGCAGACTGCTCATATCGGCAGAATCCCAGTTGGGGGCTTGAGTCAGCCCTTGGTACATGGTAGGCACGCCCGCAAAAATGGTAACATGTTCGCGCTCGATCAAATTCAGCACCTGCTCGGGATCGAAGATGCGCGTCAGAATGGTGGTATTGCCGAAGACGATCTGCGAAGAAACGTAGGCGAACAGCCCACCGGCGTGGAAAAGCGGAAAAACGCACAGGTAAGTATCGTCGTGCGCCAGATCGTGGATCACGGTGTTGAGAACGTTCCAGGCTACCTGGCGATGGCTGATCTGCGCGCCTTTGGGCAGACCGGTGGTGCCGCCGGTGAAGAGCAGGCAGGCAATATCTTCTTTGGTGACGCGGTCATTGATAACCGGCGTGTCGGGTGCGCTTTGCAGCGTGCTCTCAAAATGCAGGCTGTTGGCGATGCCCTGGCCCTCGATGTGTAGATAGCAGGGGATGCGGTAGCCCGTAGCATGGATGGCCTTTTCGATTTCGCGCACACTGTCGATGAAATCGTCGGAGTAGATCAGCACTTTGGGCTGCGTATCTTCGATCAGGGCAATAAGTTCGCGCCAGTGTAGCCGCCAGTTGAGTGCTGTATGGATAGCGCCCAACTTGCCGCAGGCATAAAACGAATCGAGATGTTCAATGCCATCGCGCGCCAAAATGGCTACCCGGTCGCGAAATCCGACTTTTGCGGTATCGCTTAACCAGTTTGCCAGCCGGTTGACGCGCTGGTTCCACTGTTTATAGGTCAGCCGCAGTTCGGGGTCTTTGCCAGCATCAATGATCGCCAGCGTGTCTGGGGAATAAATTTCTCGCCGTCCGAGATAATCGCCAATGTACATGGGAACCTCCGGTTGGTGGGAAGAAAGAAGTGGGAAGTGGAAGGCAGCTTCTCACTTTATGCCGGTAGACTGTTAATGAGCGCATAAATCATACGCCTGAGTTCGAGAATTTGAACTTCGATTTCCGTACCAGCTTCTTTTTCTATATACCCTAATTCTTGGGCAATCACAATTTGAGTATCTACTTCGGAAAGGGATGCTTGAGCGATAAAGAGAAAACGTCGAAAATCAGGGGTTGAATTTCGCGTTTGTCCCTCTGCGATATTCGATGGAACAGAAACGACAGACCGTTGAAGCTGACTTGTCAGACCATAAAGTTCATGCTTCGGAAAAGTCCTTGTCACCAAATATACTGTTTTGACAAGTTCAATGCCCTTTTGCCAGACTTTCAACTCACGATAATTCAAAATTTTCTTGCTCATTAATTACTTCCCACTTCCTACTTTATACCTCAAACTTTACGGATTTCGCCTGTAAAAATGCCCTCACCACCGGCCAGAAAATATCCGGGCGTTCCATATAGGTCATATGGCCGCAATCCGGGATCATGATCTGGCGGCTGTTGGGCAGAATATCGACCATTTTGCTCTGCTGCCAGGGCGGGATGGCGCGGTCTTGCTCGCCGGTGAGAATCAGCGTGGGGGTTTGCACGCCGCGGTACGCCTCCGGGTTGGTATCTATATTCTCGAAGTAGGGATTCTGGGCCTCGGTCAGACGCACCAGACAATATTTTTTATCTTTATAACGGTCATAAAATTTATAGCGCCCGGCATCCATTGCTGCGCCGTAAATTTTGCGCGAGATATTTTCGCCAAAGGTCTTCTCGTAGAGATATTGGGTGTAAATATCGAAGACTTCATCTGTAGAATGATAGAAACGCAGCGAAATATCCTGATACATTTGGAAAAGCGTTTCGCGCGTAAGCAGAATGCCGGAGAGAATCAATGTATGCAGGCGATCCTGATGCAGGCGGCCTAACTCGGCCCCGATGAAACCGCCATACGAAACCCCGATGGGGTGAACTTTATCAACCCCGGCGGCATCCATCACCTCGATGAGATAGTCGGCGAATTTGTTGATGAAATAGGGTTCATCTTTTTGTGAAGATTGCCCTTGCCCAAAATAGTCATAGAGCAAGATGTCATAATCGGGATACAAAAATGGCACGGTGCGATACCACGACTTGGTGAGCATCGCCAGACCGTTGAGAAAGACAACAACTTCCTTCTCACCGTTACCGAAATATTCCCAGTAAATCTGGCGTGTGCCATCTTCTACCGGCACAAATCCGCTGCGAGTGGGGGTCAGTTTATCGTTTTCAACCATAGTTAGCCTGCTGTCCATTGCCAGACCGAGGCCGCCATGCTAATGCCGCCGCCGCTGGCGCAGAAGAGTATCTTCTCGCCGGGTTTCGGGCCGCGCCCCTGCTTGATAGCATCATCCAGCGCCATAATCACACACGGCGAGCCGGTATAGCCCCATTTGTGCATCACCCAATGTGTTTTTTCGATGGGCTGGCCGAGTAAATCGATCATATACTCGATGGTACGCAAATTAAGCTGCGTGAAGAGGTAAAGATCAATATCATCAAAGGAGAGCCCCACTTTATCGAGCGCGCCTTGCATCAATTTGGGCCAGTATTCAGTATTGAAGGTCTTGGGGAATTTTTTGACAAACTCGACGACGGGTTTGCCATGCTCGGCGATATTCTCTGCTGTAGCGGGACGGGAGGCCCCCCCGCAGTAGATGCCCAAAGCGTCGTGATATTCACCCTTGGCGAGCAGGTTGCTTGCCAGAAACCCCGGGGAGTCACCTACCCCCAGCAGGGCCGCACCCGCTCCATCGGCGAAGAGATTGGCGGTCTTTTTATCGGCCTGATTGATATAGCGGCTCATGCCATAGCCCCCGGCCACCAGTACATAGCGAAAACTGTCTTCCGTGGCGAGATAGCGCGCCCCCTGATCGAGGGCCGTGACCCATCCGGCGCAGGCGCTGTTGACATCGTAGCAGCCCGCTTTCACCGCGCCAAGCTTGTGCTGCACGACAATCGATGTGCTGGGGGAGAGATAGTCGGGGGTGTCGGTGGAAACGATAATCAGGTCTATTTCTTCGGGTGCTACCCTGGCTTTTTGTAAGGCTTTGCGGCTGGCTTCGACGATTAAATCCGAAGTGGTTTGTTCCGGCGACATCCAGCGGCGTTCAACAATGCCAACATTATCGAGCAGCCATTGGCTGGTTGATTCGCCGAGCATCTGGTCAATTTCGGCGTTGTTCACAACCCGTTCGGGTACATAACTGCCCGTAGAGAGAATTTGTGCAGTTCGTGTCATTTTTTAAGTGCCGACAACGATGCCGCCATCCACGCGCAGGGTGACGCCGGAGATAAAGGCAGCCTCATCGGAGGCGAGGAAGAGGAAGGCGTTGGCGATGTCGACGGGTTCGCCCATACGGCGCATGGGCGTTTTTGCGATCATGCCGTCGAGCACTTTTTCGGGCATTTGCTTGACCATTTCGGTGAGCGTGAAGCCCGGTGCGACGGCGTTGACGCGGATCTGATGGCGGCCTAGTTCGCGCGCCCAAACTTTGGTCATGCCGATCACCCCGGCTTTGGAGGCCACATAATTGGTTTGCCCAAAGTTGCCATCCAGCCCGACGATGGAAGTTGTGTTGAGGATAGCGCCGCCGCCTTGCTGGATCATATAGGGGGCGACAGCCTGGGCGCAGTTGAAAACGCCCTTCAGGTTGACATCAATTACCAGATCGAAATTGGCTTCCGACATCTGGCTGACGAGTTCGCCTTCTTTCACCTTTACGAATAGCCCGTCACGCAATACGCCAGCATTGTTGATGATGACATCGATGCGGCCATACTTCTCGACGGCAGCATCCACCCAGTTTTGCACATCCTGCCGGTCGGCCACGTCTACTTTGTAGAAATCCGCCCCGAGTTCTGCAGCCGTTTTTTGACCAGCATCCTCTACGAGGTCGGCAATGACAACTTTTGCCCCTTCCTCGACAAAACGCTTTGCGGTCGCTTTGCCTATTCCGGCAGCCCCTCCGGTGATCAGACATACTTTATCTTTCAGGCGCATACTTATCTCCTTAAAAAGTAATCTATTTGATTGATGGGAACGTATTGTTGGATGAAATTTTCGGCTTCATCCCAACATTTAAATACAAGCTCTTCGTCGCTCTGAATATGGCGGATCGCCCCTCGATAGGCGAGTGGTTCTGCATCTGCCTCAGGTTGGTTATGAACAAAGCGAATGATAAATGAAACGATATTGGTTTTCGGTGCATCTTCCATAGGGTTTGCTCACAGAATGGTTCCAGGTTTTGCGATTGAAATGGTATTGTGAGTAACTTGTATTCAAGATAACAAAGGTGCGTAACGCAGTAGTTACAAATGGATAATAAATAAGGCTTGCGCATATTCTCACCCCCCAACCCCCTTATTTTTGAGATATTTTTCATCGTGTTGCGTAAGTCCTAATAAAAAACTTTGCGGAGCAAGTCGCAAAGGGTCAAGAAGGTATGCAATCTGTGATTATTCATTATCCGTCAGGCGACGGTAGAGTTCCTCTGTCTCTGGGGCAGGGCGAACATCGAGTTCTTTATTCAGTGTTTCCAGGCAGCGCTGATAGGTTCGGGCGACCTGGCCGTGATCGCCAAGTTGATCGTAGGCCAGCATCAAATAGCGGTAGGCGCGTTCCCAGCAATTGTCATAACTCAAAATCTGTTGGCATAGCTCGATTGTTTCCTCGAGGTTGTTCTCTTTGAGACTTAACTCGCAGTATTGATCGGCTGTTCGTAGATATAAAACGGATAGCTGTTCTCTCTCTGCCGCGGCCCAGGTTTCATAGCGAGCATTCGGCAGGTATTCGCCCCGATAGATGTCTAAAGAAGTTTTCATCAACGCCATTGCCTGTTGGGGATTTTCTGGCAGAATGTTTTCGGACTGGCGAATTTTTTGTAAAAATTGCGCTGAATCTAGCCAGATATCGGCTTCGGGCCGCAAAGTATATGAAGTGCCTACGCGCACGATATACGTCGATTCGCTTCCAGCCTCTCTATTGGGTTCGAGAACATTGTATAAGGTGTTTAGTGCAACCTTGAAGTTGCGTTGCGATGTCTCTGGATCCATGCCCGGCCAGAGATGTTCGCATAACTGATCGCGATTAAGTGGATTTTGACGGTATGTGAGCAAAATTTGAAAAAGTTGGCGTGTTTTTTCGCGCCGCCATCCGTTGTGCGCGATTTCTTGTTCCCCGCGCCAGGCTTGAAAAGCTCCCAGTGTGTGCACTTTTAGTTGATAGCCAGGGTGACTTTTTATCTCGCTTAACCCCAGGGCGTTGAGTAATTTTTTGGGATAGGTACCCTCCCAACCATGCTCGCGCGCCAAAATGAGCAATGGTACTGCTAATCGCTCATCGGGAAGGCCCAGCAGGGTTGGGCGCGTAAAGAGATAATCATATGTGTGTTGGCGGCAGGTTGTCAGTAAATCGGGCAGGGTTTGCGAGATGCGTTCAAGATCATTTTGACGATACCAACCCAAACATAACCATAATCGGGCGGCATTGGCTCCAAATGGGTCGCTGCACTCGCGAAAACCACGCACGGCCTGCCCTAACCAATCGGCGGCTTCTTCGTATAGCTCGGCGAGAATCAGGTTGGCCCCCATCGTCAAGCGCGCCAGGGAGGCATTCCACTCATCCCCGGCCAGATTAGCAAGCTCAATGCCTTCGTGAGCGGCCTTCCTGGCTTCGGTTAAATTTTCTTGAGACCCATACGTTCGGCAAAGCCCCCAGCAAGCTTCTACTCGTAAACGCGGGATAGCTAAAGTTCGACTAATTTCAATGGCCTTTTCGAATTGTTCTCTGGATTGTGCATACTCTTTGGTTTCAGAAAGCAGCATCAAAGCATGGCCTAAGCGCATATGTCCGACTGCGGTTACAAAGGGAGAATTAAATTCTTCGCCGCGCTGAATGCCCTCAAGAGCGGATTGATAGGCTTTTTTGGCATCCCCTTGCATGGCATATATAATGGATAGCAGGAGTTGGGTTTCTCGATGAGCGCGCGGCGTATGAACGGGGTCGTGCTGTTCCGTTTCAGCTAATTCTTCTAATTGTTTTTTGGCTTCAGCGAGGCGGCCGGTTCGCAAAAGAACCCGGATGCGTAATTGTGAATCGGCTGGGCCTTCTCGTACTAGCGCTTCGGCTTGCTGGTGTAATTTTTCCGCATCTTCAACTTTCCCCGCATTGAGCTTATTCTCGGCGAGTAATTGATAGAGCCGGGCTTGTGATTCGCGGTCTGCGGTGCCATCACTGATCCTCAAGGCTTGCTGCAAGAGTTCTTCGGCGCGGCTGGGGCTGACCGTGTCTAAATAAACACGCGCCTGACCGCGCAGTGATCTGCCTAAACCGTCCGAAAGACCCCGTTCTGTGCAGAGTGTTTCAGCTTGTTGATACCATCCAAGCGCCTCTTGGAAGCGGCTGTGCAAACGTGCCAGATCGCCAAGGTAGGAAAGCAAAGCAGGATGTTGGTGGAGGGTTTCTGGAGACAGATTGTCGAGATGGGCAGCCAGAGTATCGAGGCGTCCCGTAGCTAATAGGCGGGCGCCAAAAGAGTTGAGTAGATTTGCAGCCTGGTTCTCGTCTTCGGCAAGAAATAGATGATAAATGGCTGTGTCGAAGTCAGCATATTTTTGGTAGTAGAGAGCCGCGCGTTGGTGCCAAGCCTGGCGTTGCTTTGCATCCGTTTGTCCGCGCAGGTAACGATGGAAGATATGGTGGTAGCGCAGCCCTCCTTCGCCAAGATCAACCACAAATAATTCATGCCGCCGCAGATAATCCAGAAGCGCCTCGCTGTCTGAAGCATCACGCAGCGCATCGCAGGCGCTGGGGGTCATCACGCGCAAGCTTGCTGAGATGCGTAAGAATTCCTGAATATCTTCGGGTTGCCGCTGCATGACTTCCTGAGTGAGCACTTCAAAAAGGCTACCTAGAGATTTTCCGCCCCGGTTCATCACTTCATCAATGGAGGCCACCGCGCCACTGCGCAAGCTTTGCCAGGCCAGTTGCAGGGCAATCGCCCAGCCTTCTGTCAGTTGTGTCAGACTATCAACTTCAGATTCTGTCAGCTTATAATCGTATTGTTGGGCGAACAAGACGGAAATTTCATCCCGATTGAATTTTAGGATATTATGATCAATCGAAAGTACATCGCCGCGCACCTGCCAGCGCGATAAATTTGGGAGTTGTACCGGCAGGCGCGACGAAAGCAGTACTCTCAAATCGGAGGGCGCCAGGCCGATTAGCCGGTCTAGCGCATGGGCGATTTCTGGGACATCGGCTACCAGGTGAATATCGTCTAATACCAGAATTGTCGGTTCGGTGAGGCTACTGCTGAGAGCGTTCAGATATTGGTGGATTATTTCTACGATCGGTAGCGGATCCTGAATATTATCCCAACCTTCGATGAGCGGGATGGGGAGATTGTCGATGTGCGGTAGAGCTAATTGGGTGGCGTGGAGCAGGTGGAGTAGAAAGACAAATAAATCATTGTCGTCTTCGGTGATTTGATACCAGATAATTGGCCTATCGCCCTGGGCCAAAGATGTGAGAGCTGTGCTTTTTCCGTACCCGGCGCTGGCATGGAGCAATGTTAGACGATAGTGAATAGCTTCACCCAGCGCAAGTGCCACTCGCTGACGATAGAGATCGCGCACCGATGGGGTGGGAGGCGTTATCTTTGTCCGGATGACTTGAGGAATTAGCATAGATAGGTTTATATTTGAAACCAGGAAAAAAAGATAGATGAATTATAACGGAAGATAGATTTCCAAGGAAAATATTCAGCGAGTTACCTGGTTTTTAGTGGTAAGATCACCTAAATATATTTTTTCCCGTGAGTGCCACGATGATGAAATTACAACCTCATAGCCGATTGCTTTTTATTGGCGATTCAATTACCGATTGTGGGCGCAAACGGCCCGTTGGTGAAGGCGTGTTTGACCAGGCGCTTGGCGACGGTTTTGTCAGCCTGGTTGATGCTGCCCTTACAGCCGTGTACCCAGACTACGCTATTCACACCCTCAATATGGGCATTTCAGGCAATACGATCCGTGATCTGGAATCTCGCTGGCAAACCGATGTGCTTGATCTACAACCCGACTGGTTGGTGATAAAAATCGGGATCAATGATGTCTGGCAGCATCTCAGTCAAACGTGGTGGCCGGAAGAAAATATCTCGCTGGATGGGTACGCGCAAATTTTGGATAAACTTGCCCGGCAGACTCGCCCGCAATTGCGTGGCCTGATCGTGATGACGCCCTACTTCCTGGACATCAATCGCCAGGAACCGATGCGGGCCATGATGGATCAATTTGGGGCCGCGGCGAAAGAAGTCGCTGCGCGCCATCAAGCATTGTTGGTAGACACTCAGGCTGCTTTTGATGCAGTCCTGCAATCGATGGATCCCATGCAATTGGCAATGGATCGTGTACATCCCAATCTGGCTGGTCATATGATTTTGGCGCGCGCTTTTTTGCGGGAAATCCAATTTAAGTGGGAGCGCTGACCCTCCAATCGGATTTGTATTCAGGAGTAGAAAATAGCTTATGGTGATTATTCAGGCTACAGAAGCATGGCGTACCGTTCATCCCGGAGCCGCGATCGGTTTGCTGGAACTTTCGAACGTGGCGAATGAAACGGCATCGCCCCCGCTCAATCAGCGCAAAAAACAAATCGAAGCGCAAATCAGAGCTAATTACGAGACGTTTTCGCGGCGGGATTTTTTGTCACTGCCTGTAATGGCAGCATATAAACAATACTACCAGGGCTTCAAGAAAACCTATCATGTGTTGTTACAAGTTGAATCGATTGCGCTTAAGGGGAAGAAACTGCCCAATGTGTCACCGTTGGTTGATTCGAATTTTATCGCCGAGGTGGAAACCTTCGTTCTGACCGCCGGGCATGATGTGGATCGATTGCAGGCGCCGCTTTGGGTGGATGTTTCGCGGGACGCAGACCAGATTACCCAGATGAATGGTGAAACCCGGGTAATCCGTGCCGGAGATATGATTATGCGCGATGCGAAAGGGGTCAGTTGCTCCGTGATCTACGGGCAGGATAATCGCTCGGCGATTTCAGCAGCGACAACGCATGTTCTCTATGTGGCATACGCTCCATCAGGTGTTAATGTGGAATTTGTTGAAACGCAGCTGAGAAAGATTAAAGAGAATATTCGCCTGTTCTCTCCGAATGCCACCGTGGAGCAGCAGCGGTTAATTATTGCATAGTGGAAACGAAATCGGCAACAGAACGTGCGCTATAATCAACGCGCGATGTTCACTCACTTACACACCCATTCCTATTACTCCTTCCTGGATGGAATTCCTTCACCGGTGCAACTGGTGCAAGCGGCTGTTCAGCAGGGCATGCGAGCACTGGCGCTGACCGATCATCATGGTCTGACCGGCGCGATTGAATTCTATGATGCTTGCCAACAAGTGGGTATCAAACCAATTCTGGGTATTGAGTTAGTCGTCAATCATAATTTAGGTCAGGGCAACTTGATTTTATTGGCGATCGATCAAACCGGCTGGGCTAGCTTGTGCCGCTTGAGCAGCATCGTTCAGTCTGCGCATCATCGTGATCCAAATAACGGCATCAACTTTGCACGATTTGCTGAAAATACCGCTGGCCTGATTTGTTTGAGTGGGGGAAAGCGCGGATTAGGGCAGCATCTAATTGACAAAAGCCAGGCCGAATCTACCCTCGCCTTTTTCGGTGAACTTCAAAATATTTTCCCCCAATCCCTGTATATCGAACTCCAATCGCAGCGCCCCGCCGATAGACACGATCTGCATAATTTAACAACGATCGCCGAACAACTCAAGCTGCCTGTTGTCGCCACGAATAATGTTCATTATCTTAATCCTGAACAGGCCAGACTTCAACGCACACTGACGGCCATGCGCTTGAATATAACATTGGATGAAATTCCACCCGATGCCCCCCCGCCCCTCGGCTCTCACTTTGCATCGGCTCAGGAGTTGGCTGAGCGTTTCGCGGAATACCCTGCCGCAATTACAAATACGCAAGAAATCGCTGCGCGCTGTAACTTGGAACTCCCTCTCGGCGTGCCTCATTACCCAGAGATTCCGCTTGCATCTGGGGAAACTGCCGTGGGGCGGTTGCGAAAATTGGCTGAGCAAGGTGCCAAACAGCGCTATGGTGAGATCACGCCTGAAATCCAATCCCGATTGGACTATGAATTAGCCGTTATTGGAGAGAGAGACTACGCGCCGCTATTTATCATTGTGCAGGAGATTCTGGAATTTGCGCGCCGTACAAATGTCCCGACCTCCTCGCGTGGCTCAGCCGCATCTTCTTTAGTGGCGCACTGCTTGGGCATCACGTCACCCGACCCACTGGCCTTGAATCTGTATTTCGAGCGTTTTCTCAACCCGGCGCGTTCTTCTCCGCCCGATATTGATACCGATTTGTGCTCGCTTCGCCGGGATACTGTCATCCGGCACGTGTATGAACAATACGGCGAAGACCGGGTTGCAATGGTGGCAACAATCAACCGTTTTCGCCGCCGCTCGGCATTGCGTGAAGTTGCCAAAGCGCATGGTCTCTCGCCGAAAGAGATCAAAACCTTGGTGGCAGATTTGCCTTCACGGGGCTGGGGGCCACCTTCTCGTCGAGACGCGCGGGCGGCGGATGACCCTTATCAAGCATTGCAAGCGCAATTCCCAAATCAGCGATACAAAGCCATCTTCAAAGACGCGCAGGCTTTGCTAAAATTCCCGCGGCATTTATCTGTTCATCCGGGAGGTGTAGTGATTACCCCAGGGCCGATCACCGACCTGGTTCCCACACATCTGGCGAGCAAGGGGATGCTGATTACCCAATTTGATCTGGAATCCATTGAACGCATGGGATTGGTCAAGATCGATTTGTTGGGCACGCGCGGCCTGACAGTGTTGGGGAATGTCGCCGACCGCATTCAATCCTGGCGACGGCGAGAATTTGGGAGCGGCCTGGATGTGCTGGATGCCATCCCCGAAGATGATCCCAAAACTGTTGAGTGGGTGCGTTCATCACAAACCATTGGCTGCTTTGCTATCGAAAGCCCCGGTATGCGAGCCACGCTGAAAGAAATTGATGCCCACTCTCTGGATGATATTATGATTGCTCTGGCGCTCTACCGGCCTGGCCCGCTGACCGGAGGGCTTAAAGATGCCTTCGTGCAACGCCATCTGGGAAACGCCCGCATTGAACATATTCATCCGGCCTTAGCGCCATTATTAGAAAATACCCATGGCGTAATCTTGTATCAGGAGCAGGTGTTGCGGATAGCCAGCGAACTGGCCGGGTTGAGTCTGGCCGATGCCGATTTGCTGCGCCGGGCGATGAGTCATTTTGACCCTGGCGACCGCATGAAGACCCTCAAGCAGCGTTTTCTCGCCGGAGCATTGGAGAAGAGCGCCGTTCCTCCGGCAATTGCGGGAGGAATTTGGGATATGATGGCTGCCTTTGCGGGTTATGGTTTCCCCAAAGCCCATGCGGCTTCGTATGCGCAGGTTGCCTGGCGATCCGTCTGGTGCAAAGCGCATTATCCGGCGGAATTCATGGCGGCTGTGCTGGCGGGTTGGGGAGGGTATTACCGGCAACCGGTTTATCTGAATGAAGCCCGGCGTTTGGGGCTGACCTTGCGAGGGCCGCATATCCATCACGCCCAACGCCAATTCACCGTTGTCTACCCCAAAGGAATGCCGGTATTATATATGGGACTTGACCAGGTGAGCGGTCTATCCCGGCGTACGCAACAGCGTATTTTGGCTGAACGACCTTTTCGCTCGCTGGAAGATTTTTTAACCCGCGTGGACCCTCGCCTCCCGGAAGTCGAAAACCTGATTCGGATTGGCGCGTTGAGCGGCCTGGGTACGATCCCAGATTTATTGGCGAAAATCCAGGTTGGTGGCTGGCGCTACGCTCAACCACCGCTGTTCAAGCTTGGCGAGCATGTGGATGCAGAGGATTGGGACTTGCCCACGCGCATGGACGCGCAGAAAACCATCCTCGGAGCCAGTGTCGATGCGCACCCCCTTGAACTGGTTTCTGCCCAACTCCAGAAACTGGATACCCAGACTACGCTCGAAGCCGCGGGCAGGCTTGAAGAGCAAATTGCTGTCGCCGGGGTTCGTCAAACAGCGCAGCGTTTTCACAGCCTCAACGGAAAAAACTACTATATGGTCGAATTGCTCGATCGGGATGGAGTCTTGCCCGTCCGGATGACAGTGCCTTTTTACAGCCATCATCGCAGGATGCTTTCCACGGATCAGCCGGTTGTCGTTGAGGGGCGAATGATCAAAAGTCAGGAAACTGGAGCCGTGATTCTGGACGCGCAAAAGTTATGGCCTTTAGCGGCCAGATAAGCGAAGCCCGTGGTAAACTTACTGCCGCTGTGCGAAATCTGGAAGACGCTATGAGAAAACAGACTCTCTATCCACTCACGTTTACGCCTGTACTCAAAGACTATATCTGGGGAGGCCGTAATCTTGAAAAATGGGGGCGCGAATTGCCTCCGGAAGGTGTGATCGCCGAAAGCTGGGAGATCGCCGGGCATCAAGATGGCACCACCGTTGTCGCCAACGGCTTGTTAGCCGGAAAACCGATCACAGACCTCCTGACTGAATTGGGCACTGATTTGATAGGATCCAACAGCGCTTCGTCATCGGACAGTCGCAAATTTCCTTTGTTGGTGAAATTACTCGATGCCAATCGGCCCCTATCTGTACAGGTGCATCCCGATGATGCCTATGCACAGACCCACGAGGGCGGTGAAATGGGCAAAACGGAAATGTGGGTCGTTCTCCACGCCGAGCCTGGGGCCGAACTAATTTTGGGCGTAAAAAACGGAACCACCCCTCAAAATTTTCGCCGGTCGATTGAAACAGGCCGGGTAGAGAAATATCTCCATCGATTGAGTGTGCAAATGGGCGATCATATTTGTGTCCCTGCCGGAACATTGCACGCGATTATGGATGGCGTACTGATTGCCGAAATACAGCGAAATTCCAATATAACTTACCGGGTATTCGATTGGAATCGTCCGGGAGTTGATGGCAAACCGCGCCCCCTGCATGTGGATAAGGCGATGGACGTGATCAACTTCGATCAAGTAGAGCCCGGCTTGCGCTCTCCCTGGTTGATTGCCGCAGAGCAAGGGATCCGCCGCCTGGGGCTGTGCCGCAATCAACACTTTGTTACCGAGCGCATCGAAATGCTGCCTGGGGCGGTGTATCAGGGCGAATGCACGGGGGAAACCATGGAAATATGGGGCCTGATTGCAGGCCGCGCAACCATCAACGCCATCGAATTTCAGGCTATCCGCTTCGTGTTACTCCCTGCCGCTTTGGGCAAGTTCACCATCCAGGCTACCTCAGAAACTACGTTTTTGCGTACCTACATCGAGAAAGTAAAATCAAGCTGATTCGCAAAAATCTTGACAGGATTTTTCTTAGGGGAGTTTAATCCCCGCGCCTACCTCAATACCGTGCTCCTCACAATGATTATTTCCTTCAGGGTTTGTGAAGTCAAAATCCTGAAATGCCAGACATTTTAATTCCAATTCCGCCTCTTCCAAATAGCGCATCACAGGGCTGCCTTCAGCTTCTCCGCTGGCAATATAATCGTATACCTGTTCGGTCGAGAGAATGCTGCGTCCATTGATTTCGGCGGCATCTTCGGTTTTGAGGTTATTAAGTGTCAATACGATAGTTATTTCTAGCCACTCTGCTTGGGTGGTATCTTCGAAATGATACAGGATTGTATCTCGAATTGGCGCCATAATCGTGAAGATGCGAGCAACCTCACGTAGGTTGAGATCTGCCTGGTAATCATCTGTGAGAATGAGTTGTTCACCGCCCTGGAGGGGTGTGCCGCGCGGGGTAAGCATATTCCCGTTTTCGTCAACAATCCGATTGTAGCCGTAGGAAATCAGGCTTGCATCCAGCATATGTTCCCCGCCTTCTCTGATCAAAGGTTCGCCCGTGCGGATACTGGTCAGGCCATACGACCAGAGCTGCGTCAGATCAAGCGCTTCACTGGCTGCCGTTGCGATTGGCGCAATGGGTTCAGAATCGGGGGCGTGGGTTGGTTCGGCTTCGATGGTAGCAGAATCGGGCTGCTGATCCTCCACGGTTGTCATAACGGGCTGCGGATTCGAACAGCCACCAACGATAAAAACCAATACCAGTAAGTAGGTTACTCTCTTCATTGCATATTTTCCTTTGGGGCTAAGGGGGTTGGATTGTTCAGGTGAACTAAGCCAATTATTTTAAAGATGACCTCCGAGATTTTCCGGCAGAAGTGCCGAAATGGACGGGCATTGAGTTAAATTTCGGAGGTCTGAATTGGATTAAAGAAACTTTCCATCAACTAATTCGGTGCGATGCGAGGCCGTGTTATTGCGAAAGTGGCAATTGAATCACAAACTCGCTGCCTTTTCCAACGCCCTCGCTGCTGACGTTAAGCTCCCCGTTGTGGGCTTCCACGATGGCGCGGCTGATCGCAAGCCCCAGGCCTGTGCCGCCGGTTTCGCGGGTGCGGGCAGGGTCGGCGCGGTAGAAACGATCAAAGATGTGGGGCAGGTGTTCTGGTGGGATGCCTTCGCCGGTATCGCTGACGCGCAAGAAAAAATGCTCCGGGCGTTGCTCAGCCTGCACAGTGATCGTTCCGCCTTCGGGGGTGTGTTGGATGGCATTATTTAATAAATTATGCAACACTTGGGTCAGGCGGGCCTGATCGGCGCGTGCCTGTGGGCGCTGCCCCAAAATTTCTACGCGCAGAGTAAGGTTTTTTTGCTCGGCGATAGTGCGAAAAACGGCGGCAATATCCTGCACCCAGGCAACGACATCCAGGTTTGAGATATTTAATGATAACTCCCGGGCCTCGGCTTGAGCCAGTTCGCGCAGATCGTCCACCAAACGCGCCAGATGCCGGGTCTGGTCGTAGAGCCGGGCAATTTCAGCTTTATCCAACTCGTAGACATCATCGAGAATAGCTCGTAAATTGCCCTGGATTACCGAGATGGGTGTGCGCAGTTCGTGAGCCACATCGTTGAGTAAATTCCCGCGTAGGGTTTCGGCTTGCTCCAATTGAGAAGCCATCTCGTTGAATGCCAGAGCTACGGTTTTGATTTCGTCAGAGCCGCGCGCTTCAACGCGTTGGCTGAAATCTTGCCCGGCGATGGCTTTGGCGGCATCGGCGAGTTTATTGAGGGGCGCAGTCAGGCCGCGCGTGCTGAGTACCCCGATGGTTACGCCGAGGGCGGTTATCGCAGCAAAAAATTTTAAGAACTCTGGAGCGAAATCTCGCCCGGCGATTCGGATAAAAGATTCGGGGCGGTAGACCAGGCGCTCGTCGGAATCGCTATTGAAGGCATGCATCCCGCCGGGGCCACCGGGCATCCCAAAATTACGCGTGGCGATCCCGATCATCATCGGAATCATAATTAAAAAAATGACGATTCCCACAAAGGTCAGGCTGATCCGTATCCATAGACGATTCATTAAATATTCTCTTCCATACGATAGCCCACGCCGTACACAGTCTGGATATAAGTAGGGGTTGTGGGGTCGGGTTCAATTTTGCGGCGCAAATTTTTAATATGACTGTCCAGGGCGCGCCCCATACCTTCGAAACCATAGCCCAAAGCTCTATCCATCAATTCATCACGGGTAAAAACATAACCGGGATGTTCCATCAATACGCGTAGCAGTTCGAATTCGGAAGGCGTAAGCTCAATCAGGCTACCGCCACTTTTTACCTGATGTTTGCCAGTATCGAGGCTCAGCGTGCCCACTTGAAAAACCTGCGGTACGCTGGTGCCGCGCTCCAGGGAACTTCGCCGCAATAGTGCACGCACGCGGGCCACCACTTCGCGCGGGTTGAAGGGTTTTGTGATATAGTCATCGGCTCCGATTTCCAGGCCGACAATTTTATCGCTGTCTTCAACACGTGCCGTGAGCATGATGATCGGTAGTCCGGAAAGGTGCGCGTCGCCGCGGATAATGCGGGTGATGTCCCAACCATCGCGGTCAGGGAGCATTAAATCGAGCACAAGCAGGTCGGGTTTCTCGCTGCGCAGGGCGTGCAGCGCGGTTTCACCGTCGTAGGCGCTGCGCACAGCGTACCCGGATTTTTCCAGGTAAGAGCGCACCAGACGCACTATTTCTTTATCGTCGTCAACTACCAGAATTCGTTCCATGGGTAGCACCATTATATCCAACTCTGACTCTGTTGGCACGCAGAGCTTAGA
>JACNJM010000039.1 GCA_014382605.1 Anaerolineae bacterium | reverse complement strand
CAGATGGATTTCTCCCGCCCGGAGATTGGCCTGTCCCCCAGAGCGGACCTGAACCCGCAGGGAAGCATCCGGGTTCAGGTGGAAGAGGCGGGCATCCAGCGCTTCTGCCTCTGAAGTGATGATCTGCACCCACTCGCCCCGAAAAGCCAGGTTCGCGTCCCAGGCGTGAAGGAACTCCGCACTCATCAAGCGCGGATACCAATCCAGTAAATTCTGTAAAAGCGCGCACAAAAACACATCCCGTTCCGGAGCTGCGCCCAACATCGTTTCCACGCTGGCCGCCGGGAAGGAATGAGCATGATGCCCGGCCCAATCTACAGGGGGGATCGCCGCCGCGGCAATATTGACGCCTATTCCCAGCACCACCGCCGAGAGTTGATCTCCCAGCCATTTCGATTCCGGCAGCACACCGGCCACCTTGCGCCGGTTGAGCAGAACATCGTTGGGCCATTTGATCTGTGCGGAAAGTTGATACGTTTTCTGCAAGGTCTGGCAGACAGCCAGCGCGCCCAATCCGTTGAGTCGCGCAAGTTGATCGCGCAATTCGGGGTAATCGGGGCGCAGAATCAGACTGAAAGCCAGCGCCGCGCCCGGTGGGGTGAACCAGCGCCGAGACCCGCGCCCGCGTCCGGCGGTTTGCTCATCGGCGACCACCAACGAACAATCCGCCGCGCCCTCATTGGCCCAGCGCGCAGCTGCATCATTCGTCGAGCCAATTGAGTCAAAATAGCGAATGCCGCCGAGGGGTAAATCGGCGAGGGTAGTTTCGAGGGTGGTTTGGTTCATAACTGTTAATAAATCGGTAAACTCGGATCAACTTCCTCGGCCCAGGCATTGATACCGCCATCCAGGTTTTTGATTTTGCGGAACCCGGCGCTGGCGAGGACTTCGAGAGCGCGCACCGAGCGCGTGCCAACTTTGCAGAAAAGCACAATCTCTTCGGCGCTGTCGAGTTCGTGCATGCGAGCGGCTAACTGCCCCAGGGGAATCAAATCGGCATCGGGGAGTTGCGAAATCGCCAGTTCGTGCGGCTCGCGCACATCAATCAGATGCAGCGCCTCACCGGCATCGAGGCGCGCTTTCAAATCGATGGCCGAAATATCCCATTCGTCGCCAGCGGAACCGGCATCGTGATCGTTGGCGGGCATACCGCAGAACTGCTCGTAATCAATCAATTCGGTAACTTCGGGGTTTTCACCGCAGACTTTACATTTGGCATTTTTGCGCAACCGCACAAAATCAAAACTCATGTCGAGGGCATTATAGAGCAGCAATTTGCCGTTGAGCGAGTCGCCGATGCCCAAAATCAGCTTGATGGCTTCTGTGGCCTGGATCGTACCGATCGTGCCTGGCAAAATTCCCAACACGCCACCCTCAGCGCAGGAGGGCACCAATCCGGGCGGCGGCGGTTCCGGGAACAGGCAACGGTAGCACGGGCTGTCGTCACCGGCGTTGAAGACGCTGGCCTGCCCATCGAAACGGTAGATCGAACCGTAGACGTTGGGTTTGCCCGTCAGCACGCACAGATCATTGGTCAGGTAGCGCGTGGGGAAATTATCGGTACCATCGATGATAATGTCATACGGCTCAGCGATGCGAAAAGCATTCTCGGAAGTGAACATCTCGTTATAGACATCCACCTGAATATCGGGATTGATGTCCAGCATCCGGGCGCGCGCAGATTCGACCTTGAGCTTGCCCAAGGTTGCTTCGCCGTGGATCACCTGACGCTGCAAATTGGAAAAATCAACCACGTCATAATCGACCAGCCCGATGCGCCCGATCCCCGCGGCGGCCAGATAGAGCGCCACCGGCGAACCCAGCCCGCCCGTGCCAACAACCAGAATCGAGGCAGCTTTGAGTTTCTGCTGACCTTCCAGCCCGACCTCAGGGATCAGCAGATGGCGTGAGTAGCGAAAAATTTCGTCGTGGGAAAGTGTGGGAAGTATCATGTGTCAGTGTATCAGGTGGTAGGGCGTCGTGCCAGAAGTACCTGGCACTTGACACCGAAATACGCTCCCCCGGCGATGGAGGGGATAATGCGCAACACATCATCGGCCTTTAATTCAGTCTCGATGCCTTGCAAGTGGCGCACATCTTCCTCGCCCAAAAACAGATTCACAAAGGGACGCAGGGTTCCGGTCTCGGAAAAGAGATGTTTTTGCAGCGAGGGGTGCTGCCCGACCAGATCATTCAGGGCTTCGGCCACATTCTGGCCTTGTACTTCGATGGCGCTTTGTCCGTCTGCATAGGGGCGCAGGGGGGTGGGGAGTTTTAGGATTGGCATGTAAATTCCTTTGTGTTTTATTTTTGGTTGAAGATTACAAGTTGAAAATTGAAGGGGTAATGGTAAAGTACCGAACCTTCAACGGTTATCTTTTTAACGGATAATGATTTCTTCTTCTGCAAATTTCTCGCGGTCATCACTCAACCGCCACGAGCGCGAACTAACAGCGCGCCCGGCATCCACGCGGGTGATGATGTATGAGAACCAGGGCATAGCCCATTCACGGTCGAACTCGGAGGGCACATTCGGGCAATCGGGGTGTGAGTGGAATACACCGATCATATCCAGCCCCAGGCGCTCGGCTTCGTCTTCAGCGCGCAGCATATCTTGCGGGGTCAACAGGTAGCGGTTATGACGGGCAACATCCGCCCCGGAATTAGGTAAAGCTAAAATGGCAGTAACCACGCGCCGGGCCGCGTCCGCGCTTCCCAGCAGAAAACCAGCGCCCTCCTCGGGGTGGGCCGATTCCAGGTGGGCGTGAATATCATCTACTAAATCTTGTGTGATTTCAAGCATATTCTATCTCCGTCGGGACGTCAAAACGTCAAGCTGTCTGACGCTAAACCCAGAGCGTTGTATCGCTCAAATATTTATATCCCGCATCGGGAAAGACGGTCACGACCATGCCGGAGTCGAGCTTTTCGGCAACTTCCAAAGCCGCCGCGGCTGCCGCGCCGGAGGAGATGCCTACAAAATAGCCCTCCTCACGTGCCAGCCGCCGCACCATTTCATGGGCAGACTCGGTGGGGATTTCGAGCGTTTGATCGGGCAGCGCGGGATCAAAGATGCCCGGCTGAATGGCGGTGGGCATGTGCTTGAGGCCCTCCAAGCCGTGGAAGGAGGAATCGGGCTGCGCTGCAATGATCTGGATGTGATGATTATACTCCCTGAGATAGCTGCCTGCTCCGGTGAGAGTGCCGGATGTTCCCAGCCCGGCCACAAAGTGGGTGACTGCACCCGAGGTTTGGGCAACAATCTCGGGGCCGGTGCTGTGATAATGCGCCTGCCAGTTGGCAGGGTTATCGTACTGGTTGGCGTAGAAGTATATCTCTGGCTGCTCGGCTGCCATCTGGCGCGCCAAACGGATAGCCCCATCGGAGCCTTCCAGCGGGTCGGTGAAGACGACTTCGGCGCCCAGCGCTCGCAGAATAGCCAAACGCTCCGGGCTGGCATTACTGGGCATTGCCAACGTAACTTTGATATCCAGCGCCGCGCCAAAGGTGGCGTAGGCAATGCCCATATTGCCGGAGGTTGAATCGAGCAAACGCATCCCTGGCAACAGGCGGCCTTCGAAGAGCGCCGTGCGAATGATGTTGAAAGCCGGGCGATCTTTGACCGAGCCACCCGGGTTGAACCATTCGGCCTTGGCGTATATTTTGACATCTGGGGAGATGTGGCTGGCAACGCGGCGCAAAGGCAACAACGGGGTGTTGCCCACAGCCTGGATTAACGGCATCCCATCCATAATGCCAATTTGGGGCTTCGGCATTTGATAATCAGGAACCAGAGCATTCATAGGGGTAGGTTCCTGTATAGTTTTTTGTGTAAACACGCTTTATTCTCCAAAAAAGTGAAAAGGCAACAACCAGATTACCTGTTTTCTAATCACTCATTCGTATCATCTCAATATTTTGGGGTCAAAGGTGACAGTCACCTGGTTTTAAGCAAAACCTCGCCTGAAAATGACAGGTGACTGTCACCTTCCCCGTTTTTTTGAGATGATACACTCATTCCTATAAAAAACGGCCAAAAGACAATAAGAAAAGGGCAGCGGACTCGCTGCTGCAAAGTTGAAAACTTTGAGCTTGCGGGGTCGCAACTACCCTTCGTCAGTCTATTGGCCGTAAAAAATCGTTATGCTGTGACGAGGAAGGTAGCGTTACGAACCCCGCCTCATACAGATGCAATGTGAAATCATGGTATTACTCCGAGCGTATTCATCACGCCGAAAGAAAGTATTAGGAGTGAAAGTTCAAACGCCAAATAATTTTTATCAGAAACTTGATGTAAATTCTACCGG